>JAHLWJ010000067.1 GCA_019057975.1 Promethearchaeota archaeon
TTAAGATTTGAATGGTTTAACAATATTTTTTCTGCAATTGTATAACTCATCATTCCTCACATAATAATTCTTTATTTTCACATAGAATTTCATAATCATTATCAAGCATTAATATTGATTTGCGAATTATTAAAGATGCATCTAATAAAACTTTAGGATCTACCTTATCTGGAGTATCAATCTTATTATGTGTGTATTTTCCAGCAGATCTAGTTACGATATCAACAGAATCGTATCCTCTTAGATGAAATGGAACAGAATCTGTATGTGCTCCAGTAGATAAATGAAATCCACTTATTACTATACTTTCTTTAACTGCAGCTTCATCTAAATATTTACAGAGTAACGGTGCTATTTTTTTTCTAGGTAAGACGCCATAAGATTCTAAGTATTCTACTCTATTTTTAGAATTCCCCGCACATGATATCATATCTAAATTAATATGAAAAATTCTCCCCTTAACAAACTGCTTTTCATGATTATTTACGAAAACCCTTGAGCCCATTGTTCCCAATTCTTCTGCTGAAAATTGACAGAACCATAGATTAAAGTTCTCAAGAGGTTTATCTTTAAAATATTTACTTAGTTCAAAGACAATTGCCATTCCTGAAGCATTATCTAAAGCACCAGGCGAATCATTTTGGGTATTCATAAATAATAATAAGATATTAGAAATTGAAATTAGAATTGTAAATACCCACATACCAGTTCCCACTATTAATAGATCTAATTTTAGTGGAGTGTATATACGGATAAATAAAGCAATTAAAAAACCTCCTAGAAAAATCCCACAATATAACCAAATTCGATAAAAAAACACTCTCCAGAATGTTTTAAATGTTTGAGATTTAGAGTCTAAATGAGCTGAGATAATAATGTTTCCAGCATTAGCATTAGAAAGATTCTCTGCTGGTACTTTTACAAATATATTTGTAGCTGAAAGAGTTTTTCCATAGTACTCTCCCCAAAAACCAGGATTTTCAGGGTGTTTCAGCCCCTTAATAATTAAGAAAATTATGAGAGTCATCGCCCCAACTATAAAGATCGAAATATACAAATTAATATAGGCAAACATTAATATGAACAATGAGAAAGTTAAGTTAATAACCATAATTAATTTTATCATTGTAGTAGAGTAAAAATCAGAGAATTCGAAAGGTTCTCTATGTATTTGAGAATTTTCAAATCCAATTTTTCTAAATGTATCAATAGTAAGAGCAACTGCTTGTTTTTCTCCCTCAGTACCAGCTAAACGAGGAAAACTAAATATTTTAACATAGTTAAATAACTTTTTTACATCAATCGACAGTTTATTAGTTGACCCCTTATTCTTCAATTTTAATCGAAATTTTTATATAAATTTTGTTAAAATTCAGCCAAATTTTTAAAATAATAAGGATAATTTATGTTTTATTATTTTAAATTTTAATTTTGCGTATTTAATTTATCCAAAACCATTTTTTGTATCTTCTCTTGGACAAATTCGATAATATCATCTGAGCTAATTATATGATAACCTTCTTGTTTGGCTCGAGAAAGATAAAGATTTCTCACTTTATCTAAAAAGGAAGTATCTTCAAATTTCTCTAAATCTTTTTCATTTTTCCGAGCTAAAGCAATTTTAGCTCCAATATCTAAAATTATTGTTAAATCAGGAAGACCTATAAATTTATTCAACTGTTTTATCCACTCAACGGATATCCTATCAGATTGAATAGATTGATATATTATAGATGATTCTATATAACGATCAGAGATTACAATGTATCCATCATCAAGTTTTTTCTTAATTTCGTTGTGGAAATGGAGATCTCTATCTGCAGCAAACAATAGCGCGTCTGTAGTAGGGGGAATTTCCTTATTTTTCAAAAATTTTCTCAATAATTTCCCTATATCACTTTTAGAAGGTTCATGGGTTAAATGAACTCTAAAACCCTTTTTATGCTCCAAAAATCCTGCAAGAAGTTGACTGTGGGTGGTGCTACCACAACCATCGATACCATCTAAAACAATGAAGAGGGATTTATATGTCAAAATAATCTAAGATATGTAGTTTTCAATTGAAATTTTAAATGAATCTAGTAATTAAATAATCAATAAGGACTTATTGGTTTTAATCTTAATTAACTTAGATTATTAATTTTTTAACAAACTAAAGCATTGTACTGTAAATAAAGTATAAAGTAGTTCCAAAAAGATTAAAAATATTGAATATTACTAAAGAAAATAAATTATTTATTTTTAAAATGCAAACTAATAATCCAACAGGTTTTTGTCCAAGATGTAACCAAAATGTTTTGTTAACTCGTAAAGATTTTGATGCTTGTTTAGCAATAATTTTATTGATTTTTACAGCAGGCATCGGTTTAATTATTTATCTAGCTGTGTATTATAGTAGAAATGAAGACAGGTGTGTACATTGCGGTACTCAGATTACAGTCTCACAATCTCAGAAATCGTATGCATATCAACCTCAAATACAAACTCAATCTACATTATCTCCAACGCCAGGAAACATATCTGAAGAAATAAAAGGAGCAACGCCAAATTTTTGCCCTTTATGTGGAGAAAAATTAGAATCTGGAACAAAATTCTGTCCAAATTGTGGTAGTAAAACTACAGAAGATTAAATTTATCTAAACTATAGATTAATCCTCCTTTCTAATTTAATTTTGCATTTTATTCCAATCAAAAATTGGTCTCGAGATCATTAAAGAATTAAAATAATTTTTTTTAAATTAAAGAATTAAAATAATTTGGAGATAAGATAAATGATGTATTGTACTCGATGTAATAAGAATGTAGAGACAAAAAAGATGGAGTTCAATGTTGCAATAGCAATATTCTTAGCTATATTTACAGGTGGTATTGGATTATTAATTTATGTTGCGATATATCTAGATAGAGAGAAGAGACCTCGTTGTATTCACTGTAATTCTGTCTGCTATACTCAAATTAGTACTCAACCAAGTTCAAATTATCAATTAATTACTACATCCAACCAAAATCAGAATCAGAAAACTGTTTTGTTAACTCAACAAGTTGAGGATAAAGCAAAATTCTGTTTTAACTGTGGGGTTGAGTTGAATCAAAGAGAAGCTGCTCGATTTTGTCCTCTATGTGGAACCAGTACCGAATAATTTAAATTTTCTTTTTCTTATTTTTATATCTTCATGAATTAATAGAAGAATTTATAAGAATTAAAGAAATAGTCATCTTCTTTAGAACATTCTAATCCTTCAGCGAATATGTTTTTAAAACCAAATAAATTTTTATTTCTAATAATCAGCTTATTTAGAATCTGACATTAACTTTTCTTTAATCATTTTTAAGATTGTTGATTCAACAGGAGTACATCCTTGTATAAAGGTTCCATTTTCTTTTTGATTTGATGTACAATTTCCAATAAGATATGTATCTGAATAAAGATCTGATTTTTTAATTCCTATTCCTATTGCTAAATTCAAAGGTTTATCAGAAGTATAAAGTTTATCAATAAATTCTTTATTATTTTTCAAAAAATTGAATACTGTTGATAAACATGCAGAGCAAGAATCAATATCTATGAGGTTAACATTTTTATATTTAATTGTTATTGATTTTGGAGGGGGTTCTAAAGGTTCGATAAATTCATCAATATCAACTGGAATTGTTTTTATGTCATTAGAGGATTTAATTGAGGGTAGTATAAATTCTGAAAGTAATTTTAAATGAGGAACATCTTTAAGAGACCATTCTGGTTGAGTAATTGCGAGAGCAATTATATCTGCTGCTAAAGAATTAGTTGAAGCTATAATGGTATCTAATTTTACAAAATTTCCTGAGGATGGTCCCATTCCTTCATGGGCGTATGAAGCATCTATTATAGCCAAATCAGGAAAAATAATATTTCCAAGATCAGCTATAGCAATATCTAATTCTTTTATTTTATTCATAGATTTTTTTAATTTTTTAATTATTTCTGGAGCTTGAAAGTGATGTAAGGTGATTTTATCTCTTCCATATATCAGTCCCTTCATATTTTTAAAACTTAGCGAGGCTCCACAATGCATATGCATTTTTAACACGGGAATAGAAATAACATAATCAATATCATGCCAGTAGCCCGTTATCCTTATGCTTTTTAGAATTTTTCCATTTGGAATCTCTTTCTTCACCGGAGTGAGCTTATCTAAATCAATAAATTGAAGATCATCATCTTTTAGTAAATTCTTATAGCCTGATTGCTCAAAAGCTTTTTGTGTATCTGTGTTAATTATTGGAGAATCACCAATTAAATAATTTGCTTCATAGCGATCTCTCAGATAATTAAAGATTGCTTCTACGACTTCTGGGTTAGTATTAATCCCTAGCTTAGGATCAACTTCTCTACCGACATTTGGTTTCAATAAAACTGTTTTTCCAGAGAGGTTTGGGATTTCAATTTTATCAAGAGCAACATGAACTGCTTTTGAAATATCTATATTACGAGCAACTGAAACTATAGGTTTTTTCTTCTCGTCCATTATATCAACCCAAAGTATTCGATAATTTTATTCTTCATTAGATCTTTATTGGGTTTTTTATTCAACCACCATTCAAATGCTAAAATTCCTTGATTAACGAGCATGTCTAAACCACCCAGTGTTGTACATCCCGTCTCTGCTGCCTCTTTCATCAATCTTGTTTCAAGAGGATTATAAACAACATCGAATACGAAAAGATCATCATGAAGTAAATCTTTTGATATTGGGGTTTCATCAACTTTTGGATACATTCCAATAGGTGTTGCATTGATAAGAATATCTGCTTTCTTTATATATTCCTCAATATTATCCTTATTGTTTAATTTACCTTCAATATCTACTTTCATATTATCCCTGATTTCACTAGCAACTGATCTTGCCCTTTCTTCAATTAAATCAGTCAAAACAATTTTATTGGCTGCTTCTGCTAAAATATAAGCTATGGATCTAGAAACACCCCCTGAACCTAGAATGAGTATATCTTTTCCAGAGATATCAAAACCTATATCTAAAAGAGATTTCTTTGCTCCACCAGCGTCAGTATTTATTGCTTTTAAAATCCCCTCTTCATTTTTAATTGTATTAATAGCCCCTATTTTAAGTGCAATTGGATCAACCTCATCGATATACTTAATAACTGCTTTTTTATGAGGGATTGTGACATTCACACCTGTTATACCTAGTGATCGTATGCCATTTATAGCTTTTTCAAGGCTATCTGGGTGCACATCAAAAGCTACATACATATAATCAAGTTCAAGCTCTTGAAGAGCTGGATTCCACATTGTAGGAGACATACTATGTTCAATGGGGTGTCCTATGACACATAAAATCTTAGTATGTGAAGTTATTCTTTTTCCTACAGACATCTTGCAAGCAGAAGTTTTAAATTTTATTTAATAATATGTTTAAGAAAAATTGTAATAAATAATTATTTAGCTAATAGTAAGCAGAAATGTGAGGTAAGTATTAAATATGGATAAAATTAGATTAAGTACTGGAATAGCTGCTTTTCCTATGCCAGCAGCAGTTATATCTGTAGGAATTGGAGATGATGCAAATTTAATCACTCTAGCTTATGTTGGAAAAGTTTGCTTAAAACCACCAATTATTGCAATATCTATACAACCTAGACGCCATTCTTATCAATTAATAGAAAATCATGGAGAATTTGCCATTAATTATCCAACTATTAACCAGCTGCGAGAAATGGATTATTGTGGTACAAGATCAGGGAGAGATGTGAATAAATGGGAAGTGTTAAACCTAACTAAAGAAAAAGGATCAGTTATTCGAGTTCCATTAGTAAAAGAATTCCCTTGGAATATGGAATGCAAAGTTATACAGAGAACAGAATTAGGATCACACGTTTGTTATTTTGGTGAAGTGGTTGCGGTACATTCTGATTCAAAATTTGTTAAAAATGACAATATCGATCCAGATAAAATTAACACTTTCGCCTATATATCAGGTAATTATATTGGTTTAGAAAAGGGATTTATTGGAAAGCATGGATTTTCATTGAAGAAATGAAAAGAATTATCTCCCTATTTATAATATATCTAAATAGAATAACTGAAGAAATATGACAAAAAATTCTATTGCTCTCATTGGATTTATGGCGACTGGTAAAACTACTATAGGCAAAGCATTAGTAGAATATTTAGGAGATGCTTATAAATTCATAGAAACTGATCAAATCATAATTGAGATGGCAGGAAAATCAATTCCAAAAATCTTTTCAGAAGAGGGGGAGAAAAAATTCAGAGAATATGAAATTGTAGCTTGTAAAAAAGCTTCGAATCTTAATAACGTAATAGTGTCATGTGGAGGCGGAGTAGTTTTAAATAAGATAAATATTGAAAACTTAAAAAAAAATTGTCATATTGTCTTATTAGAAGCAACTATAGAGGAAATTTATAAAAGAGCATTAAAAGATGGGAAAGAAACTAGACCTGTTATCAATAAGAAAAATCCTAAAAAAGAAATAGAAGAAGTTCTAAATTTTCGATTATCTTATTATAAAACGGCAGCAGAGATTATTATTGAAACGACCGGCAAGAATATAGAAATGATTGTTAGGGAGATTGTTTCAAAAACTCAATTAAAAACCTAAATTTAAATTTATTAAACCTACTAATTATTTAAAATATTTTATAAAAGGGTTAAGGTTTTTTAAAATGACTGAAAGTTGGAAAAGAGTTAAATGTCCTCAATGTGGCAATGAAAATCCACGCAAGCTTCATGAAGAAGCAGATAAGAATAGCGTGCTTTACTATAGTATGCAAGGCACTCCCGTGTACAAAAGGAAAATGAAGTGTGGAGATTGCGGTAATCTTTTTAAAAAAAACTAAAATTAGAATTATTTTATTATCTTATTTTTTTATAGTCAATCAAAAATAGTTTACTCAATTTCTTGAAGCACATTTAATGCTTCTCTTAAATTTGTAATTTTAATTTGTCCTGGTGCTGTTTTTTCTTTTAGGGAAGCATAAGTTAGAAAAGAACCTGCTAAGACACATAAAATTCTTGAGAAGATACCTAAAGTACCCATGCAAAAAGAAATTACTTTCATATTCTCTTTAGAGATTTCTTTACATAATTTTAAAGGTATTAAATTGTCTTCAAATTTTTGCGCTTTAAAAATCATTTTTAAAATGATTTTTTCCATTTTTTGTGAATCTAATCCATATTCTTCTCTTAATCTATCTAAAAAATTTTTGATTTGATCAGAAACTATCTCATAAGATGGTGTTTTATCAAAATTATGATATGAGAAAATTAAACTTACGTCATTCTGATTAGCTAAATTAATTATTTCACCTAAAATTCTTTTCTCTGTATTCATTTCTATATCTAGATAATTAGGTTGAGATAAAACTAGCGTTTTTAAAATTTCAAAACGTAATGTTTCATCAATTTTCATTTTCCCACCTTCTTTATGATCTCTAAACGTAAAGATGACAGGAATTTTAAGTTGAATATTAGCCAACAATTCATTTAAAAAACCTTGAGTAATCTGTTGAACATCATCGATATAATCATATCTGAATTCAATTAGATTAGGATCGGATCTTAGTGATCTTGCTATTATTGATTTTAACTCGAGGATATTTGCGAATTTAATCGGTATCGGCACACAGATATTATATTTCATAATAAACTAATAAAAAATTGGTAAAAAAATTGATTTAAATTCCAATTATATTTCTAATATCATCCTTAGTATACTTCAATGTATCAGTAGCATCCACTTTTTTCAATTTTCCTCTTTTCTTATAGTATTTAATTATAGGTTTTGCATTTTTTTCATACGTATCTAATCGATTTTTCAGAGTTTCTTCAGTATCGTCGCTTCTTTGCTTAAATTCTATTTTAGCTCCGCATTTATCACAAATCCCTTCAACTTTCGGGGGAAGCGTGTATTTATTGTATATTTCCCCGCAATTATTACAGCCATATCTGCCTAAAATTCTTTTAAATATAATATCTCGAGAAACTTGTAGTAATAGAAGTAAATCTATTTCTGCTATATTCTCTAAGAACTCAACTTGATTCAAATTTCTTGGGTATCCATCCAAAATCCATGATTTATCTTTAATCTTTTCTAATCTATCTTTTACAATTTCATTGGTTAGACTATCAGGAACTAAGTCTCCTTTATCCATATATTCTTTGGCTTTTAAACCCAAAGGAGTTTTATTTTTTAGATTTTCTCTAAAAATATCTCCAGTGCTTATATGAATTATTTCTGGTAATACATCTTTAATCTGGGAAGCTAATGTACCCTTTCCAGCTCCAGGAGGACCCATCAAAATTAATTTTCTCATTATTATCAATGCATGAAATTTTTAATTTGTAGATAATATTACTTCTTTTATTAATCTATATTGGTTAGATAAAAAAATTTACTTATTTTGTTTTACAATCAAAATAAATTGGGGTACCTGTTGTACTTTATGGGTGAAAATGCTAGTTGTTAAATTTAATTGCGTCATATCACTCAAGCCTTTGGGGGGATTTAAACCCCAACCATAGCCGAAAGAAGTAGCTACTTCATTCTTTTGCCTTACGAGGGCAATGTTCTACCTACTAAACAACAAAGGCAATTGCTAATTAATACAATAAATTAGAAGTAATTAATATTGAAAAGAAAGTAAAATATCTTTTCAAATATGATCGAAACAAAACCAGAATAAAGAATCTGGATCTTGCATCAGATCTTCCATCCGATCACCACAAAGCCAACAACTAATAGGATATCGGTGAAAGAAAAAAATGGGAAAAAGTAAGTATAAAGAAAGAAAATTCATTCAAAGTACTCGATAAATCTATTTATTCATTTTTTTTTCTTTTTTTTTCTTAATTCATAAACGACAGTACTGTACGGGAGTCTTCTAGGCTTCTTAAAGAAACTAAATCTGAAGATTCTTAAGGGATTAACTTCAATATCCCCATTCGTATTGATTTCAAATAAAGTTGGTAAATCTATTTGTTGCCATGCACCGGCATTGACAACACCGGCTTTCCATTGCTTATTGGTGTATTCATTCTTCAAAAAAACAGACTCATCTGTGTCTTTATGAGTATGACCAAATATTATATTATTAAGTTCGCTATCATATCCCTCTTTTGCCAATTTTGGGAAGAATTTTTTTCTTATTTGCTTTATATAGGTCTCATTTTTTATTTTATCTCTTCTTCTTGCAACAAATTTGAGTAAATTATTGAATAATTTAAGAAACATAACGAATGGTGAAATAAGTGAGATCCTCAGCAAGAATCGAACAAATTTACGGGTTCCAGAAAGCCATGTATCGAATACATCCTCTATTATCCTAATATCCAATTTAATCACCTTATTGTAGAGGATATTTCCTATTTCTTTAATTGCATCAGGCGATTTCAAACCTATATACCACGGTATTCCACCTCCATATTTACGTAAAAAAGTTTCAAACTGAATTCCATGAGTCATAAGACAATTACATTGCTTATCAGGTGCTTGGACTCCTTTGAATGTGTATATGTTTTTTTCTGAGGATTCAATAATCGCTTTTCTCGAATCGTAAAAGCCTAGCTTCCATTCCCTATTGTCTGCTTTTAAAATATAATACTGCCAGATATTATCCAAGTTGAATAGCTTACTGTACTTAAAATTATTTTTACTAAATTCATCTAACAATTTCTTCTTTCGTTTGTAATACTTTTTATCTAAATTACCAAGGATATTAATTTCATGATTTCCAAGGGTAAAATATATTTGAATTCCATTTTCCTTTAAACTTCTCAATTGTTCAAAGATTCTTGTATAATTTTTAGTTTTAGTATCTGCATATTGATATCCTATATTATTTGCATATCTATCCCCTTTTGTAAAACCTCCTGGGTAAGGTATCGTTTTACAATAATCTCTGACACTTTCCATGATAATATCAAAGAAATCTCCGAGAATTATTATTACTTGTAATTTTTTCTTTTGGTCTTTTTTTTGTAATTTGTAGTTTTCAAGAATTTTATCAAAATAATAAATAAGAAGAGTATGATGATTTATATAAGCCCCAAGATGTACATCGGATAGCCCTAATACGATTGTATCATCATTTATCGTATGCATCTAAATTCATCTTCTTTTATTTGAATTAGATTTTGCACTATAAAATAATAATTAACATATCTGTATAAGAGTTTAAAAATCTTTTGATCGGGTCAAATTTCAAAAGATAGAAATAAAAAAAGTGATTTAAAATAATAAACTTAAGATAGGTAAGCAGAAACGGTTTTTATGCGCTTTTCTGCAGTTTTGATTATGTCATCAATAATGTCCAGTACGCGTTCTATGCTGTTGATGATGCCAATACTTTTGCCTACAAGAACGGCCCCATCTGTGACATTACCTCTATAAACTTATCCAGTGAAATAAGATTTTTCTACTTTTTTTATTAAGTATTCCACTTGTCGCTTTTCTCGCAAACTAAATAGAGTGGCATAATCACGTTTTATTGAGGAACCATAATAAGAGTTTCCAAAAAAGGTATTAGATTTATCGATTGCCTCTAGTAATAGTTTTATATTTCCGATATGAAGATATATAGAAATATCATTAATGATCAGTATAGGCGTCGGATCTTTCTTAAAAAGATGAAGGATTTCTGACGTCTTCTTAAAATTTTCGCATGCGTTTTGATATAGTTCAGTTTTATTACTTGAATTCAGACGAGGTGGAATAATCTCTCCTTCAAAAGTTATATTTCTGCATTTAATATTATTTCTATAAAAATCCTTAATCTTTCCCCCAATTTTTACATTGTCAATTATATTTAAAGAAGGAGCGAAATCTAAAAGAGTTATATTTCTTGGGATAACTTCTTTTGATTCTATTAGAAATTGCATAAATTTTGCTGTATATAACGTTTTTTTAGTTCCTGTCTCTCCATAAATTAATGTATGGTGGCCAACAAAATTATTAAAATCTTGAAAATCCATAAAAAAACAAATTTTTTCATTCTTGAAAGAAATCTTTATAGGATATTCCTTGACGTTTGAGAATCTTCAACATTAAAAATCCTAAAATGCTACCCGGTATGCTTGCCGCAGCAAATAATCCCCACCAATAAAACAGGTGTACTGGTGAAATGAAATTTGCAATTGTTGCTGCAATAAAAACTGTGCCAATAGGATCTGTTAATGCCGCATATTCCACATATTTAGGTTTTTTTTTCCTTAAAATATAAGATGTCAGCCCAACAACGAAAGCTCCTGATATTCCTCCATGAAATGCGTGGATTGATCCAATACCGACGGGAAATCTAAAGATTGCTATTCCTAAAGATGTTACGCAAGCAAATGAAATTCCTATTAAAACTCCAGTTATGCCATTAATAAAATGAGCCATAGGAAATATCTTTGGACCTCCTAATAGTTCAACAAACGCAAAAGGATTAAACATCGCTAATACAATTCCAACAGCTATAAAAATAGCTGATGTTGCAACTCTTTTTGTAAGGTTCGATTGAATTATTGATTTCTTTTCGAATTCTTCTTCATTATTTTTTGAATTTACTTCCGTCATTTGATCAAAAACACTTATAGTAATCTATTAATCTTCTTAATATACAATTTTCCTTTAAAAGATTTAGTAAGATAATAGTATTAGTCCTCTTATGAAAGATCAAATATTATCTTTAGCTTTTTAACCATATCTAAGGATGTTTTAGCAAATAATCTTAACATTGGTTCCTTACCTATTGAACCCTTATCCCATATAATATCTGAGATTTTTCCAGTTTTATTTACACTTTCCTTTATTAACCATTGCATCGTGGAAAATTCCCTTTTTTTTACATTCTCGGGTTGGTTTTCTCTAATTATTTCCTGCAATTTTAAGCCTGCATTTTCCTTTATATTCTTTATCAATTCAGGACTATATCTCAAATTCATGACGAAATTAACTGAATTATCAAATTCTTTTGCTGAAAGAAGTAATCTTGCTGTATGTTCGGCAGCTCCAAATTTAATTTCTCCAGCAGCTTTTGGGAGATTATTAACAATTGTTATTCTTCCATCAATTCCCGCAATGTCTTCCTTCGTTTTTGCATCTTGTAAAGCTCCTGCTATATTAGTTCGTACTTCAGGAATTAACCTACAAAATTTCTTTATTCTAATAAAATTATAGATTTCTTTAATTTGATTTATCACTTCTAACTTTTCTTTAAGTTGCAAAGAATCCATGAGCTTATTGTTTTCCATCAAATCTATAAGTAATATAAATTTATTTAATTTATCGGTTATTCATACATTTTTAGGTAGAGTACACTTTTATGATAAAGATAGGAGATATTACATTAAAGCCAACTAAAATTATTTGTTTAGGCACTAACTATATGGATCATATAGAAGAAACTGGATTAGAAATACCAAAAGAGCCATTACTCTTTCCAAAAACACTGAATTGTTTAATAACAAACAATCAACCAATTATATACCCAAAATACTTGTATAATAATAGAAGATATAATAGGGTGGATTATGAAGTAGAGTTGGCTTTTATCGTTAAAGATAAATGCAAAAACATATCTGCTGAAGATGTTTATGATCATATCTTAGGATACGCTGTTTTTAATGACGTAACCGCCCGTAAAATGCAAACAAAGGACATTATTTCACAAAAACCATGGTTTCGCTCTAAATCATTTGATACATTTGGACCGATTGGGCCAGTAATAAAAAATATAGATGAAATCAGAGATCCTCATAACCTCGATATTGAATTAAAGGTGAATAATGAGGTAAAACAGTCATCGAATACTAAATATTTACTATTTAAGATTCCCGAGACTTTCGAATATATTACTAAATTATTTACAATGGAACCAGGAGACATTATTGCTACAGGCACTCCTGGGGGAATAGGACCTGTTAACCCTGGAGATTTAATTGAAGCAACTATAGAAAATATTGGTACTCTTACAAATAAAGTAATTTTAGAAGGAGAAAAATAATAGATTATGAAAATTGGTAATACAGATATAACCCCAACAAAAATTATATGCTTAGGAAGGAATTATTCGGAACATGCTAAAGAATTTAATGCTCCCGTGCCAACTGAGCCTGTATTTTTTGTAAAGACTATAAACTCAATTATAACTAATGGAAAACCTATAATCTATCCCCGAATTCTATATGAAAATGAAAAATTCAACAGGGTGGACCATGAAGTGGAACTTGCTTTTATTCTATCAAAGAAATGTAAAAAAATTTCACCTGAAAATGCTTTTGATTATATTCAAGGCTATTCTATATTTCTAGACATTACTGCAAGAAAAATGCAAATTTATGACCGAAACAAAAATTTACCGTGGTACCGTAGTAAAAATTTTGATACTTTTTCTGTTATTGGCCCTCAAATAGTTCTTCTAAATGAAATCGAAGATCCCCACAACCTAAACATAGAATTACAGATAAATGAGAAGGTAAAGCAATCATCAAACACAAAACATATGATTTTTAAAATTCCAAGAATAATGGAATATATTTCAAGCTTTTTAACTCTTGAAAGAGGTGACATTGTCGCTACAGGTACACCAAGCGGCGTAGGCCCGATTCAACCTGGCGATATTGTTGAAGCATCTATAGAAAAAATTGGTAATATTAGACATGAAGTCATATTAGAAGAATAGAATTGATATATATGTTTAATTGGTTATTTATAGGTTTTTTTTTAACTACATATATATAAATTTGTATTATCTTCTTTAGAGTAGGAAAAAATGATTAACTTTGTGAATTAAATTTTTTAACTATAATAAATTTTAATAGATGATGGAAACAGAAGTTAGTGAAGAAACAAAAAAGGATATATTGAAACTCATCTCGACTCCTGGAATTGAAATTGAGGATATTGTGGAAAGGGTAAAATTAGATTACGACACAATTATGAACTTCTTATCTGAAGAATACTTAAAACATAATTTTGATTATGGACGAAGAATTTGTTGCAGATTTTAGATCATTCTCATTTTAATAAAACTTTTTAATTTTAGTTCATTTACATATTTACTAAGTTCAGAAAATTTTTAAAGGACTTAGGACGCAAATTGAAGCGGTTTCGATATACAATAGATATTGAAATAAATTACTATGATTTTAATTTCGCGTTCTTAACCTTTAGAATATTTTCTAAACCAAATTAATTCGAAAAAATGGTGAAATTATGTGAGTACTAAAGGAAAAGTTACTGTTAAAGCCCTTGTGACCGGTGGGAGTGCGTCAGGTGGACCGCCTATTGCATAAAGCATATCGCTTTTGTGAAATTCGGCAAAGGTCCTGCAGTCGGCCCAACGGGGATAAATATCAAAGACGTGGTCGACGTAATCAATGAACAGACGATGGTATTTAAAGGCTTAACAGTACCTGTCAGAATTGAATGTGATCCAGTTACAAAACAATTTGAAATTTTTATTGAAACACCTTCCACAGCCTCATTATTACTTAAGGAAGCGGGAGTAGAAAAAGGAAGTTCAGCAAGCGCGGAAGACATAATTGGCAATCTCACACTTGAGCAGATTATTAAAGTTGTTGAAGCAAAGAAAGATAAATTTCTAGACAAAAATTTTAAGGTCGCTGTTAAAACGGTCCTAGGAACTGCGTTATCTATTGGAATAACTGTTGAGGGAGAAGATCCCAGAGAAATTCAAAAAAGAATAGAAAATGGAGAATATGACGATAAAATCAAGGGTGAATTATAAAATTGAAAGTAGATGATAAATTGTTAAGAAGATCTTTAAATGCAGCAATAGATTTTTCAGTAATTAAAAAGGACGGATTTAAAGATAAAATAAGAAAATTCGATGAGTCAATTGACCTTGTCATTAATATAAAAGATGTAAATCTAAATGATCCAAAAAATAGAATCGATAAAGAAATTATCCTCTCAAATGAAGTAATTGTAAAAGATAAACCTAATATTTGTGTGATTGCTTCCGACGAAATATTACTCGAAGCAAAAAAGATTGGTGTTGATACTCTTGATTCAGATGGATTGGTTAAATTAAATAACGAAGAAAAGAAGTATAAGAAGAAATTCGCAAAAAAGTATGAGTTTTTTGTTGTAGAAGATAAAATGATGCGTGATGTTGCTCGTTACCTCGCAAGATTTCTTGGGCCTTTAGGTAAAATGCCAAAACCTTTTCCTACTGGTTATGGAATAATTTCCAGTCCGGATGATTTGAAGGTTGCCTTTGATAGGTATAAAAAGGTAATTCGTGTGCAAATGAAAAAACAGCCTATCATTTTCATAAAAATAGGAAAGAAATCAATGGAAGTTGATAAACTATTTGAAAATATGAAAACAGTAGTAAATTTTATTGGAGATCAAATGCCACATAAGTTCAATAACTTTAAATCAATGTATTTAAAATCTACAATGGGAAAACCAGTTAATGTAACTGAAGATTTTTTAAAGAGTATAGAGGTGTGAAAAAATGATTAAAAAACAACATATACCTCAGTGGAAATTAGAAGAAGTAAATAATTTAATTGAATTATTTAAAACTTACAGTAATGTTGCTGTTATAGAAGTTTCTCATATAAATGATAGGCAAATTCAATCAATGCGTAAAATTTTAAGGGGAAAAGCGATATTTCGTATGTCTAAAAAATCTCTACAACTTCGTGCAATAGAACAATACAAAAAAGAGTCAAAAAAATCAAATTTAGATGAATTAGCTGAGCAAATTCCTGGTCAATCAAGTCTTATTTTTACGAATCTTGATCTAATAGAATTAAAAGAGATTTTCCATGACCATGAATGGATGGTTCCTGCAAAACCAAATGAAATCACACCTGTAGATATCTGGGTACCTGCTGGAGATACAGGATTGCCAACAGGTCAAGTTATTAGTGAATTAAACATGACTTTAAAACTCCCTACAAGAATAATGAATGACACGATACATATTCGTGATGATACAAGAACGCATAAAGTAGGTGATTTAGTAAATGTAAAACAAGCCGCTGTGCTGAAAAAACTTGGTATAACACCAATAGAGTCATTGATTAAAATTCATTTTGCTTGGAGCGATGGAGAAATTATACCAGAAGATGTCCTATATATGGATTTAAACCAATTTAAACAGGATATCGCTACGGTGTATAGAGAAGCACTCGCGATTCTCTTTGAAATGCCCTTTATTGAAGAAAGTATGACTGAAGAATATATTCGGAAAGCTGTATCTGAAGCTAATACCCTGGATGCGATAATATTTGGAGAGGGAATACCAATTTCTACTGAACCTGAAACTAAAGTTGAAAAAAAAGAAGATGAAGAAGAGGAAGAAGAGAAAGAAGAAGTTGGTATTGGAGGTTTGTTTGGCTGAAATTTATAATTATTATTAACCAATTAAATTAATGAATTTAAAATAAAAAATATTAAATAGGAGGTCTAAAAATATGGAAAGTATTTATGCTGCATTATTGCTTCACAAAGTCGGAGGAAAAATTACAGAGACTAATGTAGAAAAAGTATTAACTGCTGCTGGCGCAAAAACTGATAAAACTGAAATTGCGAAACTAATTGCTGGCTTGAAAGGAACAAAAATCGAGGATATCATTAAATCTGCTAGCTCAATGCCTGTAATGGCTGCTCCAGCTGGTGAAAAGAAGGAAGCAAAGAAGGAAGCAAAGAAGGAAGAAGAAGAAGTTGAAGAAGAGCCTACTGGAATAGGAAGCCTTTTTTAATTTAGATTTAAATGAAGTAACCATTTTTTTATTTATTTTTTTATAAAATTTTTTTAGGAAATTGTATTTATTTACTGTTTTTTAAACAATCTAATTTGAATGAACTTCTTAAATCAAAAACTTTTTTTAAAATTCATTTTTTTTAAAATTACATTTAAAATAAAGAAACTTAAAAAAACACCTCAGAAAAATTTATTATAATTACTTAAAAAAACTCTCGTTGTTGATAAAAAATGACTGGCAAATTTCTAAAATTCTTTTCACCGTTTATAAAAGCCATGCCAGAAATCAAAAATCCACAACGTGAAGTTTCTTTTAAAGAAAAGTTTATTTGGACTGCTGTTGTACTTATTATCTATTTAATCATGTCAAATATCCCTCTATATGGGATCCAAATGAAGGAATCAACAGATTACTTCTATTGGTTGCGGGTAATTCTCGCAAGTAAAAGAGGGACACTCACAGAACTAGGTATAGGCCCTATTGTAACATCAGGACTTATAATGCAATTACTCTTAGGTTCTAAAATTATCAAAGTAGATATGGCTGATCCATATGATAGGGCATTATTTAGTGGATCTCAAAAAGTTCTTGCTGTTTTTCTAACAATCTTTAACA
>JAHLWJ010000388.1 GCA_019057975.1 Promethearchaeota archaeon
GATTCAATATCTCCATAAATTTCAGGTTTATATTTATCCCAAATTCCACCCTCTCCTCTAAAATCAGGTATACCTGATTCTGTCGAAATTCCGGCTCCAGTTAATACTATAGAGTTTTTAGAATTTGCAAGTAACTCCGCGGCTTTCTTAATATTTTCTCTTTCAGATAGTTCCAGGGGTGTCATCAGGATAAAAATATTGCACCTTCAATTATTTAATTTTTTTAAGAGTTATATTGCTAATAAATTTATAGATACTATTTTAGAAAATTAATTCTAAGATTTAAATAAATTAAAAAAAATTATATTTCTAAAAAGTTATTAACGATATAATAGCTCATTAATTATCTTTTCAAAATTCTTAGAGTTTTTTCTATGATCACTGGTTTTACAATTATATTAGAAGAGGATATTCTTTATTGTTCAGATAATAAAAAATATAATTCCTTTGAGATAATCCTATTTTTAGAAAAACTTTTGCGCAGTATAAACCCTAGAAATACTTGGCGCTTGAAAAAAATCTGTTATAAGGATCATAAAATAGGAAGAGAAAGAATAATTGTAAAACACATAGTTACAAAGAAACACCAGAACTTGTTTTTTTGTATTATTGGTAATTTTAATGTAGGATCTGGGGAAACCTTTAAAATTGTAAATGAATTTAGTAAGCAAGTTAATCTCCACTATAAAAATCTAGCTGAATTAAAATATGCTTCTGAAGAATCTACATTCAATGATGTAATCTCTTTAATTACGACGTATTTAAAGGATAAGTATAAAGAACCATTAGAAGAAGAAGTAATTTTTAACGAAAATGAAAATAATTCTAAAAATACAATTCTTTATGCAGGAATATCATCTCAAGGATTACCTATCATGTCTCAACTTTATGATACAAATCTTCTTATGAATTTAGCACGAGAAAAAACCAATGAAAATATTGAGATATTCACCTCAGATCTTTCTGCAAAATTAGAAACTATTTCGATGAATACTCAAATTCGAGCAAAAAAAAGAATAAAAGAAATCCATTTCATTGATAATGAAGATATAAAATATAAATTGATTATCTTATTTGGAAATATTAATGGTTACTCATTAGATTTTGTTGCTTCCGGGAATTTCTATAAAATTAAGAGTATTTTTAAACAATTTAAATCTAGAATGGTATTAGACGCTATTTTTCAGAAGGAATTTGCAGGGGATTTAAAACCTTATAAACATCTTCGAAAATATCTTAATGAAATTGTTAAAGAATTTGATGAGTAAATTGTATATATATTACCTATGAAAGCAGTCATACTAGCTGCTGGTGAGGGAAAGACTATAAAAAAAACCAATCTAAAATAATTATTAGCTTTTATTGAATTACCATATCTACTTGTATTTCTTGATTTTTCCTTTTTTTAAATTCACGTAATAATTTTGAAAATTTCTGTGGTTTACCCTTATAATTAAGTTCTCTAAGTGCTTGTTCTTGATAAGCAATGAAGAGCCTATTAGAAAATTCTTCCCAATCACGACAAATTGCTAAAGTTTTTTGATCATTTCTAAGAAGACTATCATGAGATATTATTCTTGTGAATTCTGATACATATTTTTCAATAAGATCTGAGTCAGCTCCTTTTAGTAAATCTCTACAAAAGTCGTCTGCAGGATACCAATCTTTTACTCTAGAAAGATCTCGATGAATCTGAGTGAGGAGGACGTTTCTTGGACCCTCCCACAATTCCATAATCATAGAATCACGATGTAATCGTGGAAAAGATAAGAAATCTTCCATAATCCCATGACCACCAAAAAATGAAATTGCTTTTCGTATCATTGCTGGAGCTTCATCAGCAACTACGATTTTTTGCAACATAATTAATTCACGTAATCTAAAGCGGTGTTTACGTTCCTCGATGTTATCTATTTTTTCTAATTCTCTTATCCCACTAATCAGTTCTTCCCCAAAATGAATAAACTCTGAATATAATTTAAATACTCCAGCAGCACTTCTCTTAGAATAATGATCTAAATCATTTATTTGGTTAATCATTAATGGAAATGAAGAAATCGGAACTTCAAAAGCAGTTCTAAATTGTGAGTATAATATTGCTTCTCTTGCGACCCGTAAAGCACCAGAAGCCATTCCAAAACCCACATGAATTCTAGATAGTGAAAGAACAATCCCAACAATATCAGCAAGACCCTTTTCAAGAGGACCTACAGGATATGCTACTGCTCCGTTATAAGTAATTTCTGCTGTTGGTAACTCCGCAGTTCCCAACTTTTGTTTTAATCTATCAATAGTGAAGGAGTTTCTTATTTCTTTTTCTTTATTTCCAGGAAACCAGGAAGGAACAACAAAAGCAGCAACTTTAGTAGAGGAGTCTACTCCTTTTGGTTTTGCTGTAACAATAGCGTAATCAGCATGGGTTGCAGAACAGAAAAATTTTTGCCCATATAACCTCCAACAATTTGAAATTCCATCCGAACCCTCTTCTTTTTCGAAAATAGCTTCTACAAGATTAGCAGGAACGTCACTTCCACCTTGAATCTCACTTACAAATTGTGCACCTATAGCATATTCTCCTTTTTTTCCATCTCGAATATGCTTAAGAATTTTCTTCGCTTCAGGGCCCAATGTATCCTCATATTTTTGCATAAGTTCGACAGATCCATGTGAACACGCCACAGGGCACATAACACCTGCTTCTCCATTCTCGTATAGCAAAAACATTTTAATAAATCTACTCCAAGGAGTATTTCTTACAGGATCAAAAAGACCAAGACTGAAAACTTCTTGTTCTAATGTTTCAGTTTCCAAACAGCGTTCAATTCGATCTATTCTATGATTATGAGCATCGTAGTGTCTAAGTTTTGTCACTTTTATTCGATTTTCTAACTCATTTGCTTTTTCAGCAAGATTTCTAAATCTAAAAGAAACATAATCTGAGAGCGCTCTAAGATCCCGATCAATTTGTTCAAACTCATCCCCGGTATATTTCCTAACTAATGCTTGTAAAAAATCATCATCAGAGTAATAGTTGAAATTGTCTCTTACAAACAAATAGTCATCAAAATTATATTGATTATTACGGTTTCCCTCTTGATTTGACATTATTTTTACCTAATTCTTAATATTAAGAGCTATTAAAATAAAAGGTTAGAATTAATATTAATAATGAATTAGAGAATAAATTACTTTACTCATAAAAATGATATAACATTTATTCTTTATTATTTAAAAGCTTAAAATAAAGTAATAGTAGTAGTATTAGGAACTAGTTTCTTTTTTATTACTCTCTTCACTTTTTTCTGATGAATCTGATTTAACAGTTGGCCGTGAAGTGTTTTTTCTGGTATGAGTAAGTTTCTTAACATTTATTCTTTCAGAGCGTCTTATTTCTGATTTTCGAGATCTTTTAACATCGACTTCAATAATTTCAAATTGATCATCAGGGATTACCTTATCTTCTCCACCTTCAGGAATAGATAGAAGTTTACTCTTAACTACGACACAATTTGTTAATGGATAAATAGTTTTAGCCACTCTCTGAATTTGATTTTTAAATTCTCCATAAATTACACCCGCTATAAATTTCTCATGGTCAAGTGATTTAGCAAATTCCCTTAAAATCTCTCTCATAATTTTACGAATTAAAACAATTTGGGAATTTCTTGCTCTTTTTAAAGTTGTACAAATTGTAGTTAATCGAAAAATGTATCCATCCTTAGTAGTTAAATTTAAAATCGTTTGTACTTTTGAACTACCTCTACCGACTAATGATCGTATGAAATCATTTGTGTATTGATGTCCGATAAAAATAGCATTGCATTTTTTCCCTTCATTATTAACATCACTAACTTGAAATTTTAGCTTCAAACTAATATCAGAATATTTTCCAGTGAAATCATAAAGAAGAGTTTCAATAGTTCTTCCCATTACATTATCCTCGAAACCTAGAATTTCACCAATAGGTTTAAAATTGAATATCTTTGGTGTAATTATTTGGTACCAGGATTTATCTTTAAAGGAAACTTTTTTAAGGCTTGGTTTTTTTTTTCTTGATCTCGAACTCACTTTTAGTCCTCCCTTATCTCGCAACTAGTGTTCTAATTTTCTCTGGATCATATTTAAAATCAGCAGCTAATACTTTTTTCTTTTTATAGTATTTAATTAGTCGATATATTTTAGCTTCAGTTCTATTTAGACCTTTTTTAGTTTCTAAATCTTTATGATTGTTCTCGAGGTGTTTTCTAATATTTAATGCTTTTCTTACTAAATTGGATAAGTCTTCCGGAAGTGGTTCTTTGATATCATTTGATTCAAGAATTTGACTAACTTTTTTACCTGCCACAATTTTAACTAAGGGTACTCCACGAGAATCTCTCATAATAGTACCTATCATTGATTTTGAATGTCCTCTTCTAGCTAACTTAACAACTTCATTCTCAACTTCACCGGGACTTAATTCCACCCAAACGGGTTTCTCGAGTCTAGCAGGTCTAGTGGAACTACTTTTTCCTTTCTTTCTGCTATGCATCCGAGCCATTTTTCGCTCATCTAATCTATTGCTTTAGAGATTTTTAAAATATTATTATACCAAAAATAAAGAAATATACAAAATAAAGTTTTGGATAA
>JAHLWJ010000389.1 GCA_019057975.1 Promethearchaeota archaeon
AAAAGATTTTTTAATCTCAAAAGGGTAGTATTAACTATCATATAATGAAATCTATATAGGGAAAAAGATGATAAAGACAAGATTAACCGAATTATTTGGGATTAAGTACCCGATTATAAGTGCTCCGATGGGACCTTTTTACACCACTAAGTTAACAATTGCCGTTTCTGAGGCTGGGGGGCTTGGCGTATTAAGTCATGCGACTTTACGGGGGAAAAATTCTGTTAAAGACATGATAGCACAGTTAGAATATGTGCTTGAACACACTGATAAGCCATTTGGTGTAAATGTTAGAACAGCTCGAATACAAACTGATCATAAAATAATGTTAAGGAAAATTATTCAAAATATTAAACAAAATCCAAAACTTCGCGAACAATTAGTTTACATTATTACGAGCGCTGGAGGTTCAAAATTTGCGAGTAAGTTGTTGAAAGAGAAAACTCCAGATGTAAAACATTTCCACGTTTCTCCTGCTTTATGGTTAGTAGATAAATCATTTGCAGCGGGCTGTGATGGTGTATGTGCGACTGGAACTGAAGGGGGTGGTCATCAGAGCTATGAAGGAATTACTACACTGGTTTTGGTTTCACAAGTGGCGAAAAAATATCCTGAGAAACTGTTGGTTGCTTGTGGAGGTATCGCAAATCCGGAAAGTGTAGCCGCAGGATTAGCTATGGGGGCAGATGCAGTTGCTATGGGAACGCGGTTTATAGCTTCTACTGAAAGCGAATTTCACCCAAATTACAAAGCTTTAATCCCACCAGCAACAGCTCGAGATACTATGCTCACCACTGGCGGTTTTGGTCCAATTAGGTTGTTGAAAAATAAATATTGCCTTGAACATGGAAAAATTATGACAAAAGAAGAAAAAATGGCTCAAGAATTAGCATTAGATATGGATGCATTCCTAGAAGATCTTTATCACTACGAAATCGTGTATACTCAAGGAGATGTAGAAGATGGAGCTGTACCTGTGGGGCAAACTTGTGGAATGATCGATTCCATAATGGATGTTGGCGATATTATAACTAGTTTCTCAAAAAAAGCGGAAGAAATATTAAAAAATTTATGTGCAAAGATCTCCTAAAAGATTAGGCAACAAACCTAATTTTTTTTTTCAAACTTTTTATGAACAATAATTCTTTTTTTTAGTTAATGAAATCAACCTCGTCTAGATTACAAAAAAAAATCAAAGAATTATCTAAATTAACATATAAAGCCATAACAATATTACCAAATTGTAAATCGTGTGGTACGTGTATAAAATTTTGTCCATTAAATATTAGGAAATTGAACGATCAAGGAAAAGCGATCACAATTACTTCTGATTATATTTGTGGGGGTTGTTCTGTGTGTTATCATAGGTGTCCAAATAACGCAATAAAATTAATCAGTCTTAAAAAATAATTTTTTATTACTTATTCTTCGATACCGATTTATTACGCTTTTCTTTCATTTCATAAATTTTACAAATGCCTTTTATATAGCTTTTCATCGGGCACATAACTCATCATGATAAGATCTTCCCTCACATCCCAACCTAAATTGTTGTAGAATTCTACAACTCTTTTATTGGATTTTTCGATGAACAAGTGAACCTTATGGATATTCATTGCTCGAAATTGTTCGATCAATGCGTCCATAATGGTTTTACCAAAACCCATCTTCTGGTAGTTGGGATCTACTGCGAGATGATGAACATATCCCCTCCTTCCATCAAACGCCCCTATCACAACAGCAATTACTTTCTCCTGTACCTTCCCTATCAAAATAAGATCGGGATTTCTGTTAAGAACTCTTGTTACTTCATCAATCGTGTCTGAGGATACCATCTCAATCCCTGCTCTTCTCCAGAGTTCCACAACTTCGTCATAATATTTAATTTTAAACTTTTCTATCTTCATTTTAATCATCAAAAGAATCTAAAGAAAGACTATATATTTTTTTTCTTATCTCAGTTTTCTTTTCTATAATTTCCTTAATGTAATTTGAAATTTCTATTCTCTTACTTAGGTTAGACGGAAATGGTAATTTTACATCTAAAATTCTATTGCCTATGGTAGAAATTGTTCCTTGCACAAATGTTATTGCTTTTATCTGTTTTTGAACAATAACAAGGTTTAAAAGGTGCAAGATAAGAAATGCATCAATGTTTTCCCTGTTTTCAAGGGTTTTAATTTGGAAAATGTGACTCTGAATAATGATCCGTATGTCTAATTCGGTAATATACGCAGTTTTCCCAATAAGGTTTGGTCCACCATCTTTAACCAAGAGAATGTCACCAACTTCTATGTTCTGTTTAACCTTAAACTGGTTATATACTTCTTCAGAGGTTTTCTTATGGGAATCTAAGTTAATTTCCCAATTGTTCATATCACTAGTCCGTATGAAAGGAATAGAGCCTAAACCATAAACGTTAGAACCAATTTCGACACCTCTTGGAAGAAAATCTCTATTTTTTGTATATATTATTTTTTTTTTAATTAGATCGCCGATAGAAATTAACTGAAAATCTTCTTTATTTTCTAGAGCCTTTAAAGGTTTTTCAACGCCAATATAATAAGAAGGGATAAAAATATTATTTTTAATCTGGCTAAAATTGATTTTAAAGAGTTTTTGCTCCTTTTGGTAGTTAAAATCTTCTGAATTCTTTAATTTTACATGGAGATCGATTAAATCATCATTTACTATTGGATTTTTATCCTTATCTAATTTCTTAGTCCCATCTTTATTCAAAATATATTGAGTTTTACCATCTTTATCGTGCCCTACATTATTAATTATTGCAAAATCAATCTTATAATCGTCTGGAATATCCTTTAACTTTTGAAAGAACAGTATCGAAGTTTTATTACAAGTATAGGGTTGAAAAGTATTTTGATCTAATGATATAATTCCTAAAATTTTACCATTTGATTCAAGAAAATCCCATATATATCTATCTGAGGGGTTTCCAAAAATACCTTCAGGCAAAACTATTCCTAATTTTCCACCATCCTTAAGGAATTGAACACATCTTTCAATAAATAATATCTGTGGGGGTTGTTGCTTAACAATCTTCCCTTGTTTTTGCCAATTTCCATCAATATTCTTCCAAATATGCCCGAATTCGTATTTATTTAAAATTTCTTTATTATTTATAGGAATTTTTGCCCCAAATGGGGGATTAGTTAGTATAGAATCAAAATAATTGTTTTTTATTATTTTTTTTGCTTGTTCCCTATAACTAAGAGGATCTAATGAATCTTCACAGAATACATTAGATTTGCCACTGCTTAAGATTTCTAAGTATAATTTACAGATTCTTGCTAAGAATAAGTCTTTATCTATGCCATGTAAGTTAGAAATTATTTTTACTTTTTTCTGCTCATTATCTATCTTGGACCATAACAAATCCTTTGTTTCAAGAAGAAATCCACCATGTCCACATGCAGGATCTAATACTTTTGAGTCTTCTTCAGGATCTAAATAATTTACCATAAATTTTGCGATATTAGGAGGAGTAAAGAATTGCCCACCTTCATCCTTTAACATTTTACTTACAAAAATTTCAAATGCATCGCTTAAAATATCTTTAGACGATTCAAGAAGTGAAATGTGCTCCAGTTCTTTAATGATTATGAATAGCAAATCCTTATTCAAAGTTATTTGCTCGTTTTCTCCCATTATATCAGGATATTTCTTTTTAACATTCAGTTGAAAAAAGGTTTGAATCCGCTCAAGTAGCTCTTCTTCTGTCTCTTCTTCTCTTATATAAATGTCCATTTCATCTTCTGGAGACTTATTTATTTCATCAACTAATTTACACAATAAAAGATTAATTATTTCTTTTGAACGTGCTCGAGTGTCTGTATCAGCATATTTTAATTTCCCATATAAATGATTATTAATAGAAACAAAAGTTTTCTTAAGATTCAGCGATTTCTTTAGGTCCTTCTTTTTCAACGAATTCACTATTATTCTCTATGAATTCTTGGATTATTATAATTTTTTATTAAAAGGAGATATAAGATTTAGTGCTTTTATCGAATCACTTAATATTCCTCAAACCAGATCTTTAATCATTTTTCCGAGAATTTATAGTGGTTTTCATCAATTACTGGTTTGTATCCTATCTTTTGATATATGCTATTTGAGGTTGGATTACTCAAATCTGTAAAAAGAAAGCAATACTTATTCCCTGCTTTTAAAAGGTGGTTACTTAATTTTGCCACGCATTCAGTCGCATATCCCTTTCTTCTCAAGGGAATTGGAGTATAAACAAAGTTCACAAAAACACCGTTCGGAGTTTTACCTGCTTCCCTCGCCATTGAAATAGGTTCGCTATTATCAAATAGTAAAAACATACGGCTTTTATCCAGATCAAATTCTTCTCTTAAAATTTCAATCATTCTTTTAATATCGTCTTCAGTTGTGTTAATTAATGCCTCTCTCATCATTTCACCCACCCATTGGAACACTAATTCTTGATGAACTTTAGAAGCAACGGAGAATTTTCTGTGTCCAAGGGTTTCTTCTGAAACTTTTACTAACTTATATATCCTCTCTTTCCGAAACAAATTACAATTTAAAGAATTTTTTTCAC
>JAHLWJ010000390.1 GCA_019057975.1 Promethearchaeota archaeon
TGCTTTAATTCACCAACATTCTTATAATTCAAACTTTTTTCTAAAGATTGCATTTTTATCTCTTTTTGTCTTAGACTTTATTGTAATAATATGATAGATATATCATATAAATTTTAAAATTTAAATGTTTCTTCGAGGAAGATTTCAAAAATTAAAAAAATAAAAAAGCTCTTTGTAAATAAATCTTTTATATTTGACAAAAATTTAAATTCTTTTTTATATAAATTTACATTATTATAAAAAGAATAGGTAAAAATCTTAAAAATGACGATTTGTATAGTAGCAGCATGCGATAATAATTCAAAAATTATTTTGGCTTCTGATCGAATGCTTACTATAGAAGCACTTATTGAATTTGAGCATCCCACCAATAAAACAGAAAAATTATCAAGCAATTGTTGTGCGCTCTCAGCAGGAAATGCGCTACCAATTGTAGAGATTTTTCAAAATACTAAATCAAATCTTAAGCACCGTACATCTCTATCAATAAAAGAAATTGCAGAAGAAGTTAAAATAAATTATATAAAACAAAGAGCTAAGAAGCTTGAGGAATTATATATTCTCCCCAGACAACTAAAAAGTATTGAAAATTTTTATGAAATTATAGAAACATTACCTTCCGATATTAGTCTCCAAATAGATAAATATATTGAAAATCTTGATTTTGAATTGGATATCTTAATTGGAGGAGTTGATGAATATGGTCCACAAATCTATTTTATTAGTAATCCCGGAGCAATAGACCGATTTGATTCAATAGGATATTGTGCAATTGGTTCAGGCGATTTACATGCAACATTGACATTCATTTCTTATAATTATAATACACGAATGGATCTTAAAGAAGCATTATATATTCTCTATGACGCAAAAAAAATATCCGAAAATGCTCCTGGAGTCGGGAAAGAGACGGATATGTATATTATAAATCAAGAAAAAATAACAAAATTATCCCAAGAAACAATTAAATATTTAGACGATATTTATAATATAAACAAAGAGATACGTGATAAACAATATACTCAACTCAAAGAGAAAATTGATCAAATTCCCTTATAGAAAAATAATCTTAAAACTTTTTCTTTTTCTTCTTTCTTGGTAAAGGTATGGAGGGATTTAAAAACATCATTTTGTTATGAAACTTTTTTCTTTTTCTTTCCCTAAGTATATTCAGCATAGATTTACTCATTAGATTCTCACTAAATTTTTTAAGATATTTTTAATTATAATTTAATAAAAATATAGTAATTAGAACTTAAATTTTTTTCTCAAAAATTTAAATTTATTCTAATAAAAAGTCCTATTGTTTTATTTGTTATTGTAATACTTTTAATGAAAACAAATGCCATAGATTTTGGCTAAGAGAATATATTTTAAATTATACAAAAATAAATAAAAAAAGATTTTAAATAAAATGCCCACCAATCATAAAGTTGTAAATTCGATCAAAAAAGGAAAACCAATCAATTTTGGAGACTATTTGTTCCTTCCAAAAAACTCTCTTGCCTTTACAACTCTAACGGAGGCGCAATAACAAGCCATCAAAAATATAGAAGAATATTGGATCAACCGGGTAAGAAATTATCAAAATTGGAGATTCCAAAAACATTGGAGTTATAAAAAAGAGTCAATTTCTTCAAGGTTAGACCGATATACTTTTGAAACCCTAAAGGGAAATAATAATTCGAAATCAATTCAGAATTTCGTAAGGACATTTTTAAGGGATAAATTTACCGGAAAATGACAGAACTTTATTATATATGAATAATATCCCACGACCAGAACTAGATTTTTCCGATGAAAATTTGCAGAATGGCTTTACCGCTCTTGAAGAGAAAGATTTAACTAGTGGAGATTCTCTCTTACCTAAGACATATATGTATTATGAAGCCTATATTAATGAAACCTTGAAATATTCAGATTTTATCTGTAAATTTCTTGAATACTTTAAAAGACACGCACAAAATATTCTCGGATCGAATATATATTATGATAAAGCATTTATGGAACATTTTAATAAAACATTAAACGACAAGGAAATTGTACTTTTATTATTTCTACTAAAAGATTTAAATTATATTAAATTATCTTGGGGAAGCCAGCATCCCTCTCATCCAAATGAGCCATTATATGGAAACTTAAAAGTGAATGAAATCACAGAGGAAGGATATGCACTTTTGAAAAAAAACTGTGTAAATAAAAAGGTTAGAGATTTAATTCATTATTCGAAAAAAATAAGGGAAAAATATGTAGATATAGACTATTCTGGTGTCCATATAAAAATTATAGCCAATGCACTTGATGAGAATCAAAAGAGATGGTTAATCACATATTTTAGAATAGACTTTGTATACAAAAAAGAGCAGGATATCCAAAATATTTCCTATTCTACTGATGAAAGGACAATAATATTACAAGAAATCGTAGGAATAGATGATTTTTACTTGAAATTTCAAAATGACATTTGTATATATGAATATGGCGATTTTCATTTTTATTTCCACGAAAATTTAGTCATTCCAACGAATTACGAAGACTATATATCACGGATAAATACAAATCATTATCAATATAGACATATTCAATGTTCCGAGGATATAAATCTTATTTTTTCAGATATTCTTTATTCAACACTTCCGATAAATTATTCTAAAGAAATAATTGAGAAAGATTACAACTATGGGGGAAAAACTATAGATGGTTTAAAGATTATGGAAGAAGTATTTGGGTATATTTACGGTCCTCCTGTTCCTTCTATTCTGATTGTTTTTCCCCTGAAACCTTTCGCATTTCATCCTACTGATGAGATTAGAGATGGAAAAAACTATCTAAAAATTAAATGGGAGATTGGTGAAAAACTTAGGAAATTTGTTTATTTAAAATGCAATAAGGGAGAAGAAAAATCACCTCAGATAACTGAAAGTCCATTTAATATTGAAATCGATGAGGAATTTAAAGGTGAGGTAGTATTCGGTATTTATTGGACAGGAAAAGATAATTTATTGGAAAATAGAGCTTATTTATTTATCAAACGATTTCCTTACTATGTAGATCGTTCTAAATCTCAATTCAAAGTTCCAATTGAAAAGAAAAAAATAATGTTAAAACAACCAGATATCTCCACGATTTATTTAAAACCATTTTGGGTTTTAGATTATGAAAGGTATGAGAATATTTTGGAAGTATGCTTCACTATGTCGACTGTTATGGAACGCACGCCAGAAACATATAAAAATATGCCCGAGGAATCTATAAGAGATTTGTTTTTAGCACAATTAAATGGTCATTTTGAAGGCGGGTTTCAGGCGAGACATTCAATAAAAAGGGAAAGACCGATATCCTCATTCAAGTTGAATTTGATATCGTCTTTGTCGCAGAGTGTAAAATTTGGGGCGGTAAAAAGGTATTACTGAAAACAATCACTCAATTATTTGGCTACATTACTTGGCGGGAAACAAAAGCAGCAATTTTTATTTTTAATAAGGACAGAAAAATAACGACCGTATTAAATAAAATTGACGATATAATGAAAAAACACGATAATTTTTCAAGCGAGAATCGTTTAAGAAATGAAAAATTGAATAAGCCTGGAGTTTACGGTTATGGTTTTGACCATCCTGATGATGAGAATATCAAGGTTTATTTAACCGTTTTAGTCTTTAATTTAAATATCTCTAAAGGTTAAAAAAGATTTACTAATTATGCTATATTATTATTTTTTATGATTTATAATAATTTAAAAGTTAAAAGCGAGGCCTTCTTTTGCCTCCTTTATTATATGGTTTATATTGTCGAGGCGCTTTTTTGATTATAACAACATTGCTCGCTTGCGGTCCTTTTTGCCCTTGTACAATATCGAACTCAACCTTGTCATTTTCGTTTAGCGATTTGTATTCGTCCTTATCTCCTTTCAATGCAGAGAAATGAACAAAAACATCACCCCCCTCTTCAGAGGTTATAAATCCATAGCCTTTTCGGCTATTAAACCATTTAACTGTTCCTTTTACCAATTTTAAAACCGATTTTTGAAATTTTGAAAAAAGATAATTTAATTATAAAAGAGTTAATTCTAAGAAGAACCCAAGGATAAAAAATTTTTACTTTTTATTTTAGGGATTTTTGAAAAAAAGAGTTATCAATGAGGTTAAGTAACACTTCCGAATGAGATATTTATATTACTATAAATCTAAGTAATTATTTATAACGCATTAAATAAGTTCCCATATTTGCATAATGATATAATCTCTTGAGAGGATAATTTAAATTTTTTAAAATCTTTTATTAATTAACAAAAAAAGAGAACTTTTAACTAGATCATTTAAGTATAAAAAATGGATATTATTAAAAATGAAAGCTGATGATGATTATTTACGATCAATTTATGGAGGAGAAAAACAATATATTGTCCCTGTCTTTCAACGGATATACTCTTGGGAACCGCTCAAAAAGATTTAAATACCACCATTCCTTAAATATTTTAGTCTTACCTATCTAAAAATGAAATCTGAATGAGAAAAATAGTATTTTCTTTACTAACTATAGGTCTAATATTATCTTCTATTTGGGTTGGTTTATCC
>JAHLWJ010000391.1 GCA_019057975.1 Promethearchaeota archaeon
TATATAGTGAATGCGTAGTAAAAGACTTTTGCATTAAAGGAAAAGTTAAAATAGAAAATAATTTTATAGAGCTGGAAACATGAAGACCTTATATATTGTAGCTTGTGGAAAATGAAAAATATGGGATAAAAATCCGAATGCAGGTCCAACAAAAGCAGAATATGTCTAAATAGACTCATTTGCTAAAAAGTGTATAAAGTATGCAAAAATGTTTCATCCATTATCCCGGTGCATTCTCAGCAAAATATGGATTTTTATTTCCTGATGATATAGTTCCAGGGCAATATAATATAAGTTTTAATGATATAAAAACTAATCCCATTACTCTTAAGAAACTTTCATCCCAGGTTGTAGAAATAAGATTAGATAATTTTGAAAAAATCGTAGTATTAGGTGGAAAAAATTATGTGAATATTATTAAAAAGGTGTTTTCTGGAAGAGACATTTATATTCCACTAAGTGATTGCAAAGGAATTGGATATATGATTAGTAAGCTTAATGATGCTATGAAGAGAGGATTTCCTTTACAAAATACACTTTGTTAACATTGTAACATTACATAAAACCATTAACCAATTTTGATAATTATCTTCTTCCTATCTTAAATAATATTTTATATAAAATCTAAAGAAATTTTAAAACGGATCATTACTTTCTATATAATATGTAAAAAAGTATGTTTTGATAAAAATTTCTATAAAGACTAATTATACTTCACACACTAATTAAATTCAGAAATGGGTAAAATGGTAAAAAATTCAGCATCAGAAAAATGGGAATACGAAGAACACACAAGGGTAAAACATGTTTTGCTTGAAAAGTATCTTGTAGCTTGGATTACTATTCTTGGAAAATGGAATCAAAAGATTTGCTATTTTGATGGATTTGCTGGAAAAGGGGAGTATATAGATAGAACTCCAGGATCACCAATTAGAGCTTTAAGGGCAGCAGATAAACTAGCTAAATACTACGATAAAATGTTGTTCTGGTTCATTGAAAAAGACAGAGGTAATTTTGCAAACCTTGAAAATGTTTTAAAGCGAGAAGAACCATCTATAAAGAATTTAAATAAAATGGAAATTATACCTATGAATAATGAATTTGCTAGAGTTATTGAAGAAATTTTCACTTATTTAGAGGAAAAGAAACACATTCTCTCGCCATCATTCTTCTTTGTTGACCCCCTTGGATTTAGTGGAATTCCTTTTGAAATCATAAAGAAAATCTTATCTAATCCCAAAACGGAAGTATTTTTCACCTTTATGATAAGAGATATCAATCGTTTTATAAAACTTCCACGTCTTAGGAAAACTTTTACAATTCTTTTCGGAACTGATGAATGGAAAGAGATTATAAAGTTACCTAATAGAGAGAAAGCACTTATAGAACTGTATAGGAGACAACTACACGAAGTAGCTAATATAAAATATAGTATCCAATTCAGAGTTTGTGAAAATACAAGATTAAAAACTTTATATTATTTGATTCATGCCAACAACAATTTTACGGGACATTCCATAATGAAGGATGTCATGTTTAAACAAAGTGCAGTTTTTGCTTATCTTGGTCCAAAGTATACTTTTGAACAAACTCAAATGAGACTATTTGATATTAATGATATTGGGCAGTTGAAAAAATACCTATTAGAAAAATTTAAATATGAAACTCTAATCTATAATGAGGTTCAAGAAAGAGCATGTCATCCATGGAACGAAGAGCCACCCTATATTGATAAACATTATAGACAAGCATTAAAAGAACTTGAAAAAGAGCGGAAAATAAAAGTGGAAAGAGTTACTTCAAAGACAACTAGAGGATTAAGAGGCAAAGATAGAATAAGTTTCCCCATAGATAATCCTATTCAAACAAGCATGTTGAATATGAAGCCTAAATCAATTTTAAAAATTCCAAAAATAAGAATTCGCTTTAAAAAATACAAGCTTCTTGATGGAACAAAAAAGACCTTAGTGTGGAAAGTTAGTGATGGATCCATAATTACAAGATTCGATAAAACACCAATACCTACAAGGAAAACTGATATAGTATGTCCACACTTTCTTGAGCTCAAATGGGCTTATGGTTGTCCTTTTGATTGTGCATGGTGTTATCTTAAGGGAACTTTTAGATTTAGACCAGAAGGAACATCTCCAGTGATAAAGTCGTATGAAAAGATAAAGCTACATGTCGAGAGATTTTTGGAAGAAGTTAAAGAACCTGAAATTTTAAATACTGGTGAAATTGCTGATTCTTTAATGAATGAAAACGCTAATATTCCGTTTTCAAGATTTATCATTCCTTTGTTTGAAAAGCAAGGGCATCATAAAGTTCTATTTTTAACAAAGTCTTCTAATGTAAAAAACCTTTTGGAAATATGTCCACATGATCATGTGATAGTCAGCTTTAGTCTCAATGCTATACCTGTTGCTGAAAGATGGGAGAGAGCACCACATGTATTAAAAAGGATTGAAGCAGCAAAAAAAATTCTTGATGCTGGATACGAAGTAAGAATCAGGATAGATCCTATGGTTCCAGTGAAAAACTGGCAAAAATATTACCTACAATTGATTGAGATTATCTTTAAGAACTTTTCACCAGAAAGAATAACGGTGGGGTCACTACGAGGGTTGCAGAGCACAATCAACGGATGTACAGATAAAACATGGGTTAGATATTTGAAAGAATCGTCTAATTGGGGTAAAAAAATAGATTTTAGGACTAGATATGCTATGTATTCTATAATTATTCAAGAGCTAAAAACTACCTACAATTTTGACAGAGTATCCTTATGCAAGGAAAGTATTAAAATGTGGGAAGTTCTAAAAATGGATTACAAAGCTATAAAGTGCAACTGCGTATGGTAGAAGGCATGGTATATAAAAGATAGTTCCATAAAACCATTAACTTATTTTTAAAATTCTTTAATTTTTTAATAATTACTTTCAGTGTATCTTAAATCCCTTTTAATAAAAATTTAAAATTAAATCATTACTTTTTTCATATAATATTCAATAAATAGAAGTAAATTTTAGCAAAAATATTTTATATAAAAACGAGTTATCTGAAATCGCTTATCAGTTCAAAGGTAAGTCAAGATGAAGGTAGAAAAGGGGAGCAAAAATAAAAATTACATTAGTAGAAAGTTAGGGTTTTCCATATCTATCCTCCCAAACTGGAAAGTAAATACGGACAGATTAGAAGCGGAACCAAGTCTCAATCTTGAAAAAGCCTATAAAAAGTATAAGATGCTTTTAGAGAAGCTTGGGAAAGATTCTATAATGAGCTTTGAAGAGTTTAAGAGACAGGCGACAGAACCACCAACGGAGAGAGAAGTTCCTGCTAAAGAAGCTTATGAAAAACTTTTAGAGAAGGTGAGATCTAAAGCAATAGAAATAAAAGAGTTCAAAAAGATATACAAACAAGACAAGAAGAAGGCTTATAGGATGTTTTTTGAAAAACTTCTAGGGATCCCTCCAGATGAAATGCTTGAAGAACTATCTGCAAGAAAATTCTCTGCTGAGGAAGCCTACACAAGGTTGATGGCAGACCCTGAAATGTTTCTAGTTAGTTTTACAGAGTTTAAAGAGCAATATGAATGGGAACAGGAGCAACAAAGAGAGGCAGAAAGGAGAAGAGATGAATTAGCCCAAATGGAAGTAGGATATTTTGAAGTATCACCTCCTGATGACAAGGATTACCCCTCTGTTAAAGTCACTAAATTGAAACTCACGCGATCTATGACTCCATTAGAATTATATCAACTAGACAAACCAAATTCTGAAGTTGTGTCATGGGGTAATCGTCCCTCAAAGGGGATAATAGTGGATGGTCTCCAAGGGATAAAATATTACTACATATTTGATACTGGTGAAACAAGAAACATGAACGACATGCCCCAATTCTTCAATGTCTATCTCATAGAGAATGAGATAGGATGGATCATCTCATGTTCTTGCATAGCACGAGCATTTCCTAGATACAAGGAGATATTCACCCGTATAATTGGAAGTTTTCATAGGATTTAAGTAAGGCAATGCTGCACGCCAAGCTCTTACAGAAAGCTGACTCGAGACACGCTCAAGTGGGTTCACTTTCATATAACACAGGATTTACAGTTTCGTTTCATTTCGCTTAAAGGGCTTGTGCCGAATTTGCAAAACGTGAGAACTTATACACTATACTTAATAAATTAGACTATAGGAGGAAGAAAAGATGAGAATACATAGTATTACTGTCAATAATTACCGTCCATTCAAGGTATTAGAAAATGTAAGGCTTGGTCAATTAACAACAATGGTTGGAAAAAATGATACTGGCAAATCTAGTATTCTTCGAGCCATCCAATTATTTTTTAAGAAGAAACCCAAAATTGACCCAAGCGATGTGCACGACAATGCAGCACCAAACGAAGATGTAATAATTGAAATAGCCTTTACATCGTTTCCAGAAAAAATTGAGATAGAAGAAGGCATTGAAACGACATTTAAAGATGAAATGTTACTTGACGAAAATGAATATCTCCGAATACGGAAAACTTATCCCCGTGATAAACTTACAAATTTTGGAATGTCGCTCA
>JAHLWJ010000068.1 GCA_019057975.1 Promethearchaeota archaeon
AGATAAATATTAATTAAAAAATATTAAGTAAAAATAGAATTATTAATTCTCTAAACATATCTATTAAAAACTTAGAAAATTGAGAGTAAATATAATGAATATTATATTTAATGCGTATTCTATTATATTATCCTAAAAGTAATGGATTAAATGATTTTGGAATGAATGACTTAGAATATACTGGACCAAATAGATGGGGATTAATTGTACCAACATTAATAGCATTAAAAAAGTTAGGCGGTTCAGGGAGAATAGATGAAATCAGAGACGCTATTATTCATGAACTTTCTTTAACAGATGATGTTGTTGATTTCTCCTATGGAGATGGTTCTCGTACAAAGATTGAATATGAATTATCATGGACAAGGACATTACTAAAATATATAACTTATGTAAGAAATACCTCAAGGGGAGTCTGGATATTATCAAAAATTGCTCAAGAATCCGAATCTGAATGGGAATTAGAAAAGATAAGAAAATTGATTAAAGATTACTGGAGAGAGCGTATAGAATTAAAAGAGAAGAAAGAAAAAGAATCGCGTGAGGAGAATGAATTAGAGATTGATGAAAAAACAATTGAGGAAGAAGAAGTAGAAGCAAATTGGCGAGAAAAGTTAATGGAAATTATGACGGCTCTTAATCCTTATGGTTTTGAAAAATTAGCTCAAAGAGTATTAAGAGAATCCGGGTTCATAAATGTGAAAGTCACTAAAAAAAGTCATGATGGTGGATTAGACGGTAAAGGAATTTTACGTATGAATAAATTGGTAAGTGTACCCATTATATTTGAGTGTAAAAGATATTCAAATCCAGTTGGTGTAGATAAAATAAGAAACTTTAGAGGTGCTATGGAGGGTCGTGCTGACCGAGGTTTATTTATTGCTACAAGCACATTCACACGCGAAGCAATTGAAGAATCAAAGCGAGAAGGGGCAAAATTGATTGATTTAATAGATGGGGAACAATTTATTGATCTTCTCAGGGAACTTAAACTAGGAATCAATATCGAATTAGTTGAAAAAATAACAATTGATGAAGAATGGTTTAGTGAATTTCAATAATTAAGATTATTTTAATTTTCTTTTTAATCCACTCAGACAAATCCAATTTTGTGAAGTATAAGAAACACACACGCAACTTTTTTTTCGCAATTAAACGACATCTGGTTCATTTAGGGGTCTTAAGCCAAGAGAATACGCCTTTATATAAAAAAACTGAAGAATTAGATGTGGAAAATGATATTTGGATTCTGGGCAAAGATGTATTAATTTAAGGATTAAAATTTTATTCATTATTATTTGTTATAGATTTGAAAATACACCCTGGAATTATCTCAAGGAGTTTTTGTCTTTCACTTTTTAGAAAACTTATAATTTCTTCCTCAATTAACTCATTTTCGCGATTATTTATGTCCAACTCGCGATTCTTAAGTATATTAATGTAGTAGTATTTCAAATCGTTATTAATTAATGGATGCTCTTTATGAGATAGACATAATTGAATGTGAGCTCTGATGTTTTCCTCTAAAAATTCAGTCCATTCAGGAATGTTATTTGATTTTGTTATATTTATTGACGGCTCGCTTGGATACAGGTTCCAAAATCGATTGATTGGATAATACGACCAAGGTAAAAGGTGATCTAGGTGGTAATCACCTTCAGAATTAAAAAATTTTCCAGAATATATACATCTTGTTGCTCCAATTTCGGTGTAAAATTCTCGATAATGAGATATTAACAAGGGGTCTCGCGATATATCGCTTGAATAAATATAACCTAAAAGTTTATAGAGTAAAATCTCGCTCGTTATCGTTAATTTCTCTTAACTTTCGCCCATTCGAGTCTTTTGTATAAATAACTCCTATGCCCTTTGCTGCCATGATCTCCTTCTTATCATCTCTAAATCTTTCTGGATCCAGAACTAATCTGCTGTAATTATACGCTACTGAAATTCCTCCTAATTCAGCCACACTTGAAAATATTTCGCCTGTATATCTGTCAGCCATTCTCATTAAATCTTCCTGAAGATCGTTATTTTTTAACAAAAAATAATGTTTTTTATTTCTGGGGGAATGTAAGTAGAACTATGGGGGATATGTACTAAAAGTGGGACAATAACCTTACTTTTCTTAATTTCATACAGTCTAAACATTGTTTTTCAATTATTTAAAGATATTTAGAATTATTATAAAGGTAGAACCAAGAGAAAAAGTTTGGGCATTAAATTGGTTCTTCAGTTATCCCCCTATGGGCTTATATTAAATTAATACTTAAGTTTATTTTTATTTGATTCTAATAAAATAAGAAAAATTCAGTAATTTAACATTTCTTGAAAATTATTACCTAATAATAAGTTGGTTTGGTGATTTTCAGCTTGAAAGCTTAAAAGAGTCAATTAGAAAAGTACTTTTACCTATTTTAGGTTTATTGAATTTAGGCGTGAAGAATTATCAAAAATCAGAGTTTTATTTTTTTTCATTTCCTCTATCTGTTGAAAATATAATCATTAATTTAAAAAGAATAACATAAAAACATCAAATCATCAACAACTAAATGGCAGTGTTAATCTTTATTAATTTTCATACAGTACAAGAAATTCGAATAACCTAACAGATATCTTTTTAGTCTTCTTTTTCATGATTCGTGAGAAATTCATCAATAGCTCTTTTAGTTAACTCAGTACGATTTTCTAATCCCATTGATCTTCCTTTTCCTCTAATAAAATCATCAATTCTATTTGATAATTCTTCAGGAATTTTAATTATTTTCTTATTAGTCATATCTCTTATATATCTTCAATTATAAAACTAATATATTTTATGGTATCTAGTAGTTATACTTAAATATACCCTTTGATATATACTCTATATACCCTTTGATATATATTTTATATACCCCTATTAATTCACATCTAAATGAAAATAAAGGAGTTTAATTAATAAAATGGAAATTGAATATTAAAAAAAGTAAAAAAAAGTGTATTAAATATGGATAAGATTAACTACAAATCCAAAAATGAACAAAAAAAATTAGATGATTATTGGAATGTAGAAAAGAATGAGGATATAGTGATTCCAATTGAATTACGAAGAAAAAAAGGTAAATTTTTTACTAAAAAAACTATAAGTGAATATACCGCGAACATAATATGGAATATTATCAAACCAAACATTATTTTTGAACCATTTGTTGGAGAAGGCTCATTAATCACGCCGTTATTAAAAAAAGGTATAGAATCTATAGTAAATGATATTGATAAAATGCATATAGATTTACTAAAAATAAAATATAAGGGTTTGCCTTGTAGCTTTAAATCTCAAGATTTTATCACCACACCTATGAAAGAATTATTTGAAGATTGGCATCTTCCTATAGAGGAAGAAAACAATTTTTTAATATATTCAAATCCACCTTACGGAACATCATCTACAAATAGATTAATTATGAAAGATATAGAAAAAAAAGAATCTCTAGCTCGGAAAATTGAAATTAATTATTATGATTTAAGTGATAAATATGGTCGTGGTGACTTAGTGCTTCCTTCGATTGGAAAAATGATTGAAGTTATTAAAAAACTTGGTAAAGGAAATTTAGCTTTTTTTTGTCCTTTTGGTATTTTCTGTGAAAGATATAGATATAAAAAATTGCTCATGCAACTTTTAAAAAATTTTAAATTTTGTTATGGTGAACTATTTAGTGGTGAAAATTTCGATGATGTAAGTAAAGATAAACCAATTGCGTTTTCTATATGGCAGTACCATCCGAATATTAACTCAAATCATGAAAACATTAAATTTATCTGGAATAAGAAGGAATTAGAATTTAAAAGAATGATCCTTTTAAAAGATGGATGGAGATATGATACGCGTAAACCCATAAGAGGGGAAATAGGAGTACAAGGGAATGACAGGTTTAATTCCCCCGTTCCTAAAATTTTTCATTTATTAATAGAAAAAGGAGGGTCAGAATTAATTCCTGAAAATGTTAAAATTCCATTAAATATTGAGAATATACCGGATGAATTATTCTATGGTCTATGGTCAATAACTATTGGCAATAGAGCTATAATAAAACATCCATTATTTATTGATAATGCATATACTCATTTGCCTAATTTAAAAAAACATGAAACCTACGAAATATTAGCGTATGCTTTGATATATGCTATTATTATTGAATTAAAACATAACTATACTGGAGGAAGGATTGGATTTATAGGAATAAATAGAAGATTTAAGTTCGGAGGGGATAGATTAACTATGGGAGCAAAAAATCTTATAGAAAATTATGGAAAATGTCCTGTTGGAAATTCAAATATAAAAAAAGTATATGAGACTCTAAAAAAAACAGATAGAATTAATCATTTGTCTAATTTTTTCCGTTCAAATATTATTAATGAAATCAAAATACGCTTGAAAAACATTGGGTATTGGGATTATATTCCATTACCTAAAAAACAATTTTTTGAGGTTTAGAATAAGGTGTTATCATTTTTTGCGTTGAATTTAAATAATGAATTATATATATAGGATAAGAATTAATAAAAAACTAATTTCAATTATGAGACATAATCAAAAATATGAAATCTATGAATGTTCTGACATACTTGAGCAAAGGCAATACTACGGTTATGAAAAAAAATTAGAAAATGCTGAAATTTATGTTGAAAAAATAATGATTCATTGGGAAAAACAAAAATATAGATCAAATTTAGTTATTATCAAGGGTGATTTTCGTCCCTCTAATGTTATAAAGGATTATTCAAATAAGCAGTAATTTTATTACACATAAGGACATACTTTAAATTTATGTAATTCGCAATCCTTACATTTATTTTCATTGGGACTCGCAGTAAACACTTCATTAGTTATATTATCTATAATAACCTTAAGCTCTTTCTCAATATCATCAATCTCTTCTTGAGTAAACACAAAATCTAATTCTTTTCCGTCTTTTACTAAATAAAGAGAGGCATTCTTAACAAATGTACCATTAGCTTTATGAAATAAATATATATAAGTTCCAAGTTGCTTTTTATATTTTTCCTTCGCTTCTTCGCTATCTCGACTTCTTTCCGCTCCAAGCTTGAAGTCTGTGATCTTTAGAGACCCATCCTCGTTTCTAATGACGAGATCGATAACGCCAGTTAAAATATTTTTATCATCGATGTTAATCCAGAGTACCTCTTCAGCGCCATAAATCTCATGAATATTAGGTAATTCATTAACGATGTAATTCTTGATCGGCTTAATGTAATTTCTAATTAAACTCTGATTATCTTCAGAGCTTTTTTGTAGATCAATCCAATTGTTCCCAATGATTTCTTCAATGTCATCATCTTCTTTAGATACATCTATGTTTTTCATAATTCTACGATTAATATCCTCTAAAGCTGCGTGTATGTTAGTACCCAGAGTAAAATATTCTTCAATTGGAAACGAAAAATTAAAATTTCTTACAATCAAATATCTAAAAGGACAGGTCTTATAATAGTCAAGTCTCGAAAAACTAAAGACCTCACCCTCTTCCTTATATTCAAAATCGTGTCCTATCGGATTATATTCCTCAACTTTCTTGTAAAGTTTCTTAAAATCAGAATCTGTGGATCTTGGAATGTTTTTAATCCAATCGGTTTCGGCATTTTTTCGATTGTCTTTCACAGATATCTTTTTAGCGGTATTTATAATTAATAGATCCCGAGGTCTACTTGATGCTACATAAAATAATTTTAATTCTTCAACCCGATGATTTCTTTTGGGTATCTTGAGTTTAGCACAATCAATATTTTTATAAAACTCTGGCGCCCTCTCGCTAACTGGGAACCTTTTTTTGATAGCTTCTCCTATAATAACTATCGGAAATTCAAGACCTTTTGCTTGATGCACCGTCATTATTTTAACAGTCTTAGGATCCCGAAAATCTCCCTCAGGAAGCTCTGCGAAATCGTTATACCATAGAGTATTGATAAAATCATGGAATGCTATAAAGGAATAGGGCGTGTAAAATTCTTCAAAATCTAAAATTATGTTAGAAATTTTAGCTAACTGATTCACTTCATTATAATATTTATCTTTAATATCCCTGGAGAAGAATTTTACCAATCTAATAAAAGAATAGAATGCTCCCAGGGTACTTAATTTTTGATTGGAGCAAGATTTATGGATATCTCTTAATTTCTTTACTAATTTTTGATCGTTTGCGAATGATGGTTCTGTTTTATTCAGAAATTCATCTATAAAATTGCTCCTATTCCCGTTTAATTTAATTTTAGATACAAATTCATCAGAAAATGACAAGTATGTACTCTTTTCGACAAAGTCAGTTGTTAGTCTAAAAGTCCTATTTTTTATAATTCCAAAATATAGTAAAAGTTGATTTCCTATATTTGTAGAAAAAAGTCCTGATTTTCCTACAATAGTGAACGGAATCCCTTTTGCACCTAAGTAAAATTCAAAATCTTCAAGATGATTTCTCTTAATTGATCTTAATAGAATTGCTACATCTCCATACTTGTTAATCTGGTTATCGACTTTTAGTTTTTTTATGAAAACTGCTAGATCTTCTATAGATTCATATAATACATTAGAGCTAAACTTAATTATTCCATAATCTGGCTTCTTACGTTTATTGTTCGGTTTAATGTCTTTTAGAAATCTGTCGAGAGTTATAGTCGGATCTAATATCAAGCTATTATAACGATTGATAATAGAAGGCGGAGAACGATAATTTGTTTTCAATTTAAAGATCCTATCGTCTCCAATACCAAATTTCTTCTGAAATTCCTTTAGATTCTCGGTACCTGCTCCTCGAAATTGATAAATTGTCTGATCATCATCTCCAACAATGTTAATGTTCTTTTCTTCCATCTCGTCGATAATAAAGAAGAAAATTTCTTGTTGGATGGGGTTTATATCCTGATACTCGTCGATTAAAATAAAATCAAATCTATCAGCTAAATATTTTCTGAACTCTTCGTTATCTAGTAATTTTCGAAAAAATGCGCTGAGAATGGTTGGAAAATCAATAAAAATTTCTTTTCCTAAAATCTCTTGATATTTCTCATAGGTCTCAGCTATATGAAAATCCTTATTAGAGACTCCAACTACTTTTTGATTTAACTTTTTTGAAATCTCTTTTTTATAATCTTCCGGATCTACTTGGAATAATTGAAGCCAATTTATATGTTGCATTATATTAATTATATCTTCTAAGGGGGGTCTTTGATTACGAATGCTATATACATCAGGCACACCCAATTCTTTATAATGCTTGTAAAAGAAGAGCAATTGTCTATATTCGTCTAGTATAGTTATCGGTTTTTTAAAATCATAAAAAACTTCTGGATTTTCCTCAATCAGCTGTAAACAAGTCGAATGGATGGTCCCAATCAACATATTTGATATCGTAATTTCTGAATCGAGATCTTTTAATGCTGAAGAAATCTTTATTTTGAGCTCAGTTGCCGCTTTATTCGTAAAAGTCGTAACCCAAATCCTCTCAGGATTAATATTATCTTCAAGGATTAATTTTAATACTCTCCAGACGATCATCATCGTTTTTCCAGTACCCGGACCTGCGATAACCATTAAGGGGCCACTTCCATGGTTAATTGCGGGTCTTTTATCATTCGATATTGATTCTGGTATCGTAAATCCACACATAAATAAATAGTTATCCAACTAAGCTAAAAAATGTTTTGGATAATTTAGAATAAACATGAAATTGAATACTTCAGCAATGGTAAAATTTTTATAAGTAAATTTTTTACTAAATATGTATGGCGTGGGATGAAATTAAATTTGAAAACCTCTCTCATAGTGGTGGGATTTATAAATTAAGCTTATTTGATACCGGTTTTAACCTCCTTTTTCAAATTTATTGGTTTGAGAAGGCTGAAGATTATGATAATGAAGCGGAAGGGTATAGGGTATTTTTTGGTATTAATTATTGGCCAGCAATACGGGAAATTCTGCTAACGATTACTCCCGCTAATAAAGAGGGATTTGTTCCATGGGGGAATAAAAGAATTAAAATTGAACTCTTAAGAAATACTATCATTCTTTCGAGGCAGGCTTCAGATAAATCCGGAGGGGAATGGAATACTGAAGAAGATGATACCAAGAGAAGGGGCGGAACCGAAAAATCATTAACATTTACGAAAAAACTCATTAATAACATAGTGGAGATCTTTGATCGTTTATTAGAAGCCTCGATATATCTTGGTGTCCGAACGAGCGATTGGGATGCCTTTTATCCTGACCAAATGGTGAATCATGATCAGAGCATGATTGCGCTCAAAATATTTCTCGAGAATGATGAAGACTACCAAATGTTCGTTAAGGCAGGTGTAGATCCCGAGGGAAAAGAGAGAATTATTAACAAAATTAAATTTTATGAAGAGGATGTAAAAAAACCATTCGAAGATAGGGAGTATAAAAAAATTGACCCCTACCATCGAGCCATGATTACTCAATGGAATTCAAAATTAAAACGTAGCGAATTTAGTGAAATGGTAGTAGAACACGGGATTGCAGGGATTGTCTACGACACTCGTGGAGACGATGGTTATATTCAATTAACCCTCGGTGAAGAGGTATATAAGATTAATTTTGACTGGGAAATCAGAAATGATTGGATAGAAATTCATAAAAATGTGCCTATTTACTTTAACCGAAGAAATTATGTGAAGGAAAACCCAGCTTATTGCGCAATCGGTAATATCGTACTGGCTCCAACTATTCCTGAAAAAGCATATAAAAGCACCGTGAAAGAAGTCGAGAAACTAATTAATGATGTGGGGGGAGGATCTGCACCTTATTTCCTTTATGATGAAATGGGACAATTTCAAAGAAAAATAGACAAGCAATCAATAATGTTATCAATTCAATGTTCAAAAATTGCGCCTTTTTGGCCCGATATGGATAAAATCCCAAAAAACGGATACTTAATCACCGCATGGCATGAAGATTTTGGCGAACTCGAAAAAGTAATACGGACCGCCGGGACTAAAGGACGCAAAGAAAAGAGTGCTGGTATATTTAAAACTACGGATTATGGTTTGTTCGAATTTAATGAAGCAGGAATTAAACACTTTGGAGACATTATAAAAAAACAATATAAAACTGGAACGATAACAGATTATAATGGTAATACGATTCCTAAAGTTCGAAAATGGTCATAATCAGACTTTTTTTTAGATATTTTAACAAGGTTAAACTTAATCCTCAATGTATTAATCGTTGAAGAACTCTCTCATCATCATCAAAATCTATAAACACCATAATTTTTACTTTATATTCTTTTAACAATTTTAATAGTAACTTTTTCTATTTAGAAAATCGTATATTCAATTTTTATCAATATTTAATATTTTGACTGATATAATTGTCTATATATTTTACATTCTCATTTTCTTTGATGCCTTTCAATAAATCTGAGACTTCTTCATTCTTCGCGATCTTATCCTTTAAATTCTTAAGTGCCTTAATAATGTGTCCTTCTGTTTCATCGATTTTTATCCTATAATCTACAAGACTTTCTATTTTCTTGATTAAGATATCTGATTCCAGAGGGTTAAAGAAATACAAGCTATAGATGATTGGATTCATTATTTCATTTTTATAAAAATCAATCAATTCTGAATTTTGAGCTATTTTTTCATGTAAATAAAGTAAAAATTTAGATAGGTGTGCAAAAATTTTCACATTTTTTATAGGTTTTACTGGGAGCCTTTCTAAATATGTGCTATCTAAATGCGTTGTTAAATAAGAGCGATTTATGATATATTTGTTGAAATAAAACGCAAATAATTTTGAGTTAAGTAAAAGTAATAAATAACTATTAAAGAACTTAATGGCTTGGGCATTCTCATTAGGACTCCAAATAACTACACCCGAAATCGGAACGCAATCCTCTCGACATAACGAGGCCTTTGTGGAATTACTAATTTCGGGCAGAATAATAAGTGGGTACTTCAAAGAACCAATGTATTTTTCTACATTCTTGTTTTTTTCGATTTTCAAATCCTTTTTTAGGTAAAAAGGTTTAACACAACTTCCTTTAACTGCTATGATATCTCCTCTGTCTTTTCTCATCTCGACATTCAATTTTCCAGGGCGTTTTGCACTTAAGAATCGTCCATAATACCCAAGTCTTTCGGAATTCTCATTAGTTTTATCAAGAATCTTGTCATAATGTAAAACAAACCAGTTATACTTTTTAAACTTTTTTTTCTGTAGTATATGTTTTTCAACATGTTCTCCACGGATAATTGACACTTCAATATCATAATCGTCAATAACTTCCTTTTTGAAAATTAAATCAACCATTTCAAGGGTGACATTACTATCTTTGAATGGATTTCCCTCATCGACGATTTTTTGTAAGTATGTTTTTTCGAGCATGATATTCCTAATAAGAGTAAACTCGTCCTTTCGAGTAATTGTGTTAGGAACAATAAAGCCCAAATAACCACCACTCTTTAATTGTTTTATTGACCTCTCGATAAAAATAGAAGCAACATTCAATGACCCTGTTTTTCCTTCAAGGCTAGTGAGTTCCTCCTTTAAAATAGCTTTTTCTCTATCAGAAAGGATATCACCATAGGGAGGATTACCAATTATTATATCAAAACCTGGTTCTTTCTTAATTTCTTTAGAATGATAGAAAACCTCCGGAAATTCTATAATCCAATGGAAAGGCAACAAATTATTAAACTTGTCTTTTTCTAAAGAGATATTGGCTTGTCTCAATATCTTTATTAAAAACCTTCTATTTACTTCATCATTTACTTGATTTGAGCTGATTTTTTCTTTATCTGAAATTATTCTTTGAAAATATTCTTTGAAAAGGGCTAAGAATTCAGTCTTTGAATCTAACTGCTCTATTGGTTCTCGCCATTTTGATAAATTCAATAGGTCTTTTTTTGTAACAACCCCTATTAACGAGTTTCCATTTTTAAAATTTAAATCTAATGCTTGAAATTCCCCTTGGTTTTTATTTAAGTAGGATAAATATGATAAAGCAAATCTCATTTTTATTAAATCTATAACAACCTTGGACAGATCAACACCATATATATTGTTTCTAAGAATGGTTGTTAGAGGATCATGAAACTCAATTTCCTCTGATGATTCATAGGTGACCCTAAGTATATCATGCAAACTCATATATATTTTTAATAACTTGTCCTTTAATCTTATTAAAAATGACCCTCCTCCACATGAATTATCAATAATTTTAATTTTTGGTAAATATTCAAAAAGAAACTTTATCTTTTGTAAATCACATTTCTCTACTTTATGTTTATCTAAAATATCTTTAATATTGCCTTCATAATTTTCTCTCTCTAAGATTCCATTAATATATGGATATATTGTATTATCTAAGATTCTATCAATTACTTCTGGAGGTGTAAAAACTGTTCCAGTTACATTTTTTTTACCCTCTAAACTTTCTAATAAATCTCGTTCATAAATATATTCAAAAATTTTTGGAGTAATTCCATCAAATTCATCATCATTTTCATTTATTGACCAAGAATATTTATTAAAAACTTCAAAAATATTATTCCAGAATCCTGCTGGAAAATTAGAAGATTTCAATTCAAGAATATCATCGATATTAAAAAGATTTCCTAAATACTGAGTTTTTATATTGTAATCCTTTTTGAGATTATTAGGAAATTCTTGTTCAGTGTCATTTACTAATTTTAATAGAATTGGTATTATTATTTTTTTAAAATAATCGAAATTTAAAGTAGAGTGTAAGTCTTTTAAAATAAATTCGTTGTTAGATAAAAATTTGGATTTTTCAAGAAAACTTAGAAAAATTAAACGGTAAATGAAGGATTTATATTCCTCTTTACTAAAAAAAGAGCTTAAATCATATAATTTCAAGATTTCTTGAAAATCTGTGTAAAAATTCGCTTCTTTCATTACTAAAAAGTATTTTTCTTTATTAATAATTATTAACTTATTTAAAATATAATTTAGATAACTATTATGCTCAAGGAAAATTTTAAAGGCGAATTGGTAAGTACTCTTTGACATCCCAAAGGGAAAATAAGATGAAATTTTACTTAATTTTAGAAAGGCTATCAAAACATTAATCTTAAATTTAATAAAAATTGAGTTCTAGTATATGGATCCAATACGCAATTATTCCACAACAATAACATCATATCTGCCATTTTCTGACGATCGTTTACAATTCTTCGATATTCATGGTTGGGATGGTCAAGTGATTAAAATTAACCGTCAATTTTACATAGATCTCATCAGAAACCAAATGAATTTAGAATTAAATCTCTCAGATGAGAAGAAAGATGATATCATCAATGAAATTTTAAATAGAACAGAAAATATTGATGGAATTTATATTTTATTTGGAGAAGATGTAAAAGATTTGAGTGAAGGAATTGCGTATATTGGGGAGACAAGCAATTTCAAACATAGAATGAAGCAACATTTCGCAAGCTATGAAAGTAATGAGAAAGAATCAAATCAAGATGACCCTACAAATGAGGAATGGGAATTTTTCTCAGACATTTTCTTTTTCTCAAAATCCCTCAAAATGGGCGGAGCAGGATTAGGAGAATCTCTCAGAAAAGCAATAGAGGTAAAAATCATCCAAGAGGCTAAAACATCAGAATATTATCGCGTATTAAACAAAACTGAAAATTATTCAGGGAAATTAAATTTAATTGATAAAGACATTTTAGAGGATTTTTTTAGTAAGATTAAAACACTATTAGAGCATCTAAGAAACCCATTACTAAAAGAAAAGATTATTATAGATGAGACAGATGAAATTAATTATTTCATTTGTACTGAAAGAGGCGCTAATGCGACAATGTACCGGGCTAATACGGGAATATTAGTTCTTAAAAATTCTTTAATCGTGAAAGATTACATAACCACATTTCCAAAACAAAAGAAAAAGATTTTTGAAAGAAGATTGAACTTAATTGAAGAAGGTGTTCTAGAATCTCAAGATAATTCAAATACTTATATATTAAAAGAAGATCAAGAATTTAATTCTGCGTCAGGAGCGGCTGCTTTTGTTTCAGGAGGCCATTATAGTGGATATCTAGTTTGGAAGAAAAAATCCGATCCTGAAATAACATTAGGTGATTTTTTAAAACTTGAGCAAGAATTATAAAACAAACCAATCTTTGACTCAAAATTGTAATTCATTATCAAAAATTAAAAAAACTTTTTGGTTACTAGTCACTAAAAGAGTTATATATATCGTAACATTATTTTCTCAAGAATAGTTCTAAATATATTAGTAGGTGAAATTAATGAATTGGTTAATAATTTTTGATAATCCACAAGGTAAGTATCCCGAGATTAGATTCTTAACAATGTTAAATAATTTTTTAAAATCTTTAAAAAAATATTCTACAATTGAGACAATTATTTATTCGCAGAATAGATTCCAAAATATCGAAATACAATCAAATGCAAAAAATAATTTATTAAACATCAAGGAAAAACCTACTTCATCTAAAAATTTTGATGGAATTGTTATCTCAATAACTCAAAAAACAACTTTTAAATTAGCTGATAATACTACATTTAGAAATGAATTTCTTAGAATATTGAATCGTCGCAGTACGAAAAATGTGCCAATAATTTTTTGTACTGGAAAAGTTGCATTTAATAATTTAATCAATTCACGCTTTATTAAGGATTTTAATTTTGAATTTCATCAAAAAATTGGTGTGAATTGGTTTACTAATAATCTAAAATCTGTGGTGCTAAAAAAAATGACTAAATAATTGTTATTTAAGAAGGTAACAATTATAATGGTGTATGAAACAAAAAGTAATGGAAATATATATTCTTAAAATGTTTGGTTTATAAGTACCAATTACATCCTTGTCTTTTTATTATCTCCACTTTTAAAAATGTAATAGTTGGAAATTTTCGTGAAATAACCGTTTCACGAACATTTAGAAGAGCCTTTCAGTAGATGAATATAAGATAAAATTATAGATAATATACTAATTCTTGCTAGTCTTTTTATTTTTAAGGTATTAATAGTTTAATTTACAAAATAGTTAAGATTTATAACCTTTGATTAATATTTTGAATTAAAAATTCTTGAGGTTTATGTTTATGAATATTAAATTAAATGAGTTCCGAATTCGTAATTTTAGATGTATTGATGATAGTGATTGGATAAAAGTTGAAGATATTACAGCGCTTGTAGGAGTTAATGAATCTGGAAAAACAGCATTGTTGCAAGGATTATTAACTTTAAACCCCGGAAGCGGAGAATTAGATATTGATTACATTAGGGATTTTCCTAGAGAGAGACTGACTGAAGAGTATGCTGAAGACTGCATCCTTGCTGAAGGTCGCTATAAAATACCTAAAGATTACTTAAATCGGAAAATAAAAATATATAAATTAAACATAAATCCTGATAGTGAAATTATTTTAACTTTAACAAGAAAATATGATAAAAAACTATATTATAATTTTGATATAGAACTTGGAGAAAAGTTCATCCCACAATTAAAAAAGACATTACAAGAAGCTAGGAAAAAACTGAGTAGAAAAAAAGTTGATGAGATACCTCAAATTTCTGAAATGATCCAAAAAGAGAAAGAACAGGAGCCCCCTACTGAAATTACTACAGATGAGCAGATTAGAATATTTTCAGAAGAAATTAAAAGTATTCTCGTTGAATTTATCAATCTTTACTTAAAAGATATAGAGGAAGCGTATAGCGAAAATTACATTTTCAATACACCGGAAAAAAGAGAAGAGATCACACAAAAAATCAATCAGTATAACCAATCTTTAGGGGAACACTTTCAAACAGCCGAAGATGAGTTGAGAGATTTACTTGATTATTTTGAAGAATTATTAAATAATTTACAAGGAAAAAGTCTTCGCGAAAATTTTTTTGAACTTGTAAAAAAGGATCTCCCGGTTTATATCTACTTCGAAGATTATAATATTTTAGATGGTAGTATTATAATATCTGATTTGGTAAAAGCTATTCAAGGGGATTTAAAATTTAAGGGATTTAAAATACAGGAAACTTTATTTAAACATGTAAATTTAGATCCAATAGAAATATATGAATTAGGGTCAACTAAACTTACAAACGAACAAAGAAATGAACTTAATTCAAGAATTCAGAATAAGAATATAAATGCAGATCAAGTTACGAAGGAATTTTATGAAAAAGTATCAAAGGAAAAGCAACAAGAACTAAAAAAAAGAAAGATCCTACTAGATTCTGCCTCTCAATTAATGACTAAAACTTTAAATAAATATTTTCAAGAAAGAAATTATAAAGTTGAGTATGACACTGATGGACAATTTTTCCAAATTCTTATTTGGGATGACAGAAGACCATCTAAAATAAATTTAGAGGAAAGAAGCAAAGGATTTAGATGGTACTTCTCCTTTTTTCTTGTTTTTTTAGTAGAATCTGAAGGAATGCATAAGAATGCAATTTTGCTATTAGATGAACCCGGAATTCATTTACATTTGCAAGCTCAATTCAATCTTATAAATTTTTTTCAAAAATTAGAAGAATCGAATCAAATAATTTATACTACACATTCTCCCTTCTTGATTGATGAAAATCATTTAGAACAAGTAAGATCTGTATATGAAGATGAAGACGGTATTACACATGTAACTGAAAATAACTTAATTCCTGATAAGAAATCCATATTTCCATTACAAGCTGCTCTAAGCTATAAAACAAGTCAAGTTATATACCAAGGTTTGAAACAACTGCTAGTGGAAGGTGATAGTGATTATAACTACATTAAAGCAATTACTCACATATTAGAAAAAACGGGAAAGAAATCCCTTGATAAAGATATTGTAATAATTCCTTGTAAGAGTGCTTCAAAAATCGATATGTATGCGCGGTTATTTATTGATTTAGAAAATGTTCCCGTAGTTTTACTTGATTCTGATGCAGAAGGGAAGAGGGTTTTTGAAGCTCTTTCTGATACACTTTTTTCAAATAATAAAAAAAATGTGTTAAAAATCGGAGATTTCTTTAATAAAGGTTACGATACAGAAATTGAGGATTTTATTGGAAGAGTGCTCTTAGTGGATTGCATTAATAAGAACAATATAACTAAAACGCCTGTTTCATTAGAGGGGATAGAAGATGGCAGATTTGTTGATAAATTAGTTGATTACTGTCAAAAAAATAAAATCTCATTTAAAGATAAATTAAATTGGAAATATGAAATCTCGTTAAAGTTTAAAAATAGCATATTAAGTGAAGATTCTCAAAATATAATAAATAAAATAACCCCAGAAAAACTTGAAGAATTTGAAAATTTAATTAAGAAAATAAACTTATATGCTAGGAAAAAAATCGTTTGATTGTTTTTTTTAAAATCTTAATCGGTTATTTCACGAATCTAGTTTTTTTTTGGATTGGAATGATCCTTGGAACACTTAGCACATTGGTATTTCTTTTTTTCTAATCAAAGCTAAAGTTGGAAGGTAAAAAAGGTCGCAGTTTTAAGGGTAAAATATCATCAAGATTTTCTATGTCTTTATCAGTTAGATCTATTAGATTTTTATCATTTTTTTTATAGAGATCTTTCTTCAATTTTTTTCTTTTTAAATATTTTTTATCCTCAAGACCCCAGTATTCTATCCATACTTTCCCTATTGGTATATAAAAATCGCAGTAGAGCTCTTCTTCGATTGGAACCCGTCTTTCATAAGCGTGAACGATTTTTTTATGATATAACCAATTATCGATGATCTGCTCTGCTTTTGATCTGACCTTATGACCATCCTCTGTTCTATAAGTAGCAGGAAATTTGGATCGGAAATTCTTCTCTTCGGCTTCGATATCTGAGATTTTGTAATCATCCGATACTTTTTGTTTTGATTTATTACTTTTAAGCCAGCATTCATAACATAGAGGTTTTGCATCTTTTTTCCAAATACCGCAATCTTCACATTTAGTTATTTTACCTTCGTCTTTTAATTTAAAACAATTCTTACATAATGGATAAAATCCAGATTTTGCTCCACAAATTTGGCATACCATTTTTTTATAGACCTCTTTTATATAATACAAGTGAAATAATCGATTTATTGTTTTAGTTTGGTTTTTATCGATAAATATTTATGGTGTTTAATTTCTTTTATATTTTATTAA
>JAHLWJ010000392.1 GCA_019057975.1 Promethearchaeota archaeon
TTAAGCGATCAATGGTTTTTAAATTTTAATGCGGGAGATTGGAAGCAAAAAGCGTCAAAATGTTTGAGCAATATGGAAATTGTCCCCAAAAAATATCGCAAGAATTTTGAGCATGTGTTTAATTGGCTAGAGAAAAGGCCTTGTGCGCGGAAGAGAGGCCTTGGAACTCAGCTTCCATTTGATAAAAATTGGATTATCGAGTCATTAAGCGATTCTACAATATATATGAGTTTCTACACCATAATACATCTGATAAAGAAAAACAGTATCAAACCAGAGCAACTTACACCGGCGTTTTTTGATTATGTTTTATTAAATATGGGTGATATCAGAAGTCTGTCTAACCAAACTGAGATTGAAATAACAGTATTAGAACAAATGCAACAAGAATTTTCTTATTGGTACCCTGTAGATCATAGGCATACAGCGATAATGCATATTTCCAATCATTTGAGCTTTTATATATTCCATCATGTCGCTATTTTTCCCGAAGAACACTGGCCAAAAATTGTCTCTTTAATAGAACCGGTAATTATAGAAGGCCAAAAAATGGGAAAATCTAAAGGAAATGTAATTTCAATAGCAAATATCAAAGATAATTACTCGGCTGATTTATTTCGGTTTTACATCTCTCACAGTGCTGACTTTGGAATGAGTGTAGATTGGCGCGAAAAACAACTACAAATTGTAAAAAATCACATAATGCGGTTCTATAATTTTATCTCGGAAAATACAAGTAAACTAAGCAAAATTGAGGGAAAAGTAGCTAACCTTAACACAAAATATGCGACTATCATTTTATCGAAATGCATTAAGAAATTTGTTGAAGCGGAAATTAGTTTGAAGGATTTAAACATAAGAAAATACCTTCAACTTTCTTTTTACGAGGTTTTTAACATAATTCAAGATTTTAATAGGTATTGCGAAGACACAAATGATAATTTAGAAGTTTATAAAATTATTTTCCCAGACTGGGTAAAAATGCTCTCACTAACCATGCCTCACTTATGCGAAGAGCTATGGGAAATGATGGGAAACTCCGAGTTCCTTTCAACTGTCATTTGGGGCGATTTTAACAAAGATTATATCAACAACGATATCGAAAGTGAATTTGACTATATTTCTGATGTAATCGCTGACATTCTAAACATTCAAAAAATTGTTTCGTCTACCAATCTAAGCAAATTTTATCTGTACACGGCTCCAAGCTGGAAATACGAGGTTTTGAGAACAATTGCTCTAAAAAAGGGAGAATTCAAGAAGATTATCGAAGAATGTAAGCAAATACCGGATCTTATGAAGCATACAAATTTAATTCCATTTGTCAAAAGTCAGATAAATAATAGGATTTGGGAAAAGGACTTGACTAATTTGGACGAAAAGGAGCTATTAGAAGAATACAGAGGGTATATTGAAAAAAGAATTAACAGCAACATAATAATTAATTCAGAATTCGACCCAAAAAAGAGATCGCCTAAAGCTCTACCTAATAAACCAGCAATTTACTTAGAAACTTAATTCGAGTAATCAATTGAAATCTTTTTTCCCTCTTAATTAGTTCTTTTTCAATATTTTCACTCTTTGTGCTATCTAAAGCTTTAAAATATTGAACAATCGTATCAGGAGTTATAAGTTCAAAAAAAAGATTATAAGAAATTCCATTGCTTATAATAGGATTACGCCAGAATAATTGTATGTGACTTCTCTTTTTACCAAAATTTTGTGATATATCTCTTAAAGATTCATCGGCGCAGAATGCCACCTTCTTCGACTCCATAGATCTTTTTTGGTAGGCCAGATTAAATAAATGGCTATGGACGGTCCCATAAAAGTAACTGCTTTACAGCCAGTAGCAAGATAGAGAATTGAGGATTCAACTCCAGAGAAGATTTCAATTAATGACTGCATTTGGGAATAATTTATCACTAATAAAATCAGACTAATCAATATTTCAATCCAAGCAAAAAGAAATGCTAATTTTCTTCTCTGTCGATAAGGTTCTATGGATCCGAATATCAAGAATAAGCCAGGACTAGTTAGAAGAAGAAAGGCCATCACGAAGATAATCATTGAATTATAGATACAAAAATTACATCGTGAGGATGGATGGAGCCAAAAATAGACCCAAAAATAATCGAAAAAATACCAAATTAAATATAGGGAATACCCGGAGATCGTGAATATTAACCCGAGTTTATTTCTTAACTCCATAGAATTTATTTCAACTTGGTGGATTTCTTTTTTATAACCTCTATATAAAGAGAGATTATTTAAATATTATCAGAGTGATTTCTAACACTATATATCTATTTCAAACAGAGCTGAAGGCAACACATTAACGAATTCTAGGAATTTTTTTTCCCTATTGATTAATTCACTTTCTATTGTTTTTCTCCTAGTGATATATATCTAAAATTCAGCTTTTTAAAAAAAATTAAATAACTAACAATCATTTGATTCACTAAAATCTAATCTGATGTGAAGATTTATGACAGAAGCAGTAAGTTTATATGAAAAATATTTCAAAGATCCAAAACGTGAACCTGTTTTGGTTGATTATGTGAGGACTCCAATAGGAAAAAGGAGAGGGACGATAGTAAGGCATAGAGGAGACGATCTTATTATACATTGCTATGAAGCTCTAAAAAAGCGAAACAATTTTGATATGAGCCTCCTGGGTGATTCTATGGTTTCATGTAATAGTCAAATAGGTGAATGTGCAATAGATATTGGAAGAAATGCGGCATTAGGTGCTCATCTTCCTGTTAGTGTAGGTGGAATGAGTCTCAATAGACACTGTGCTAGTGGTGCTCAAGCTGTTTTATCGGCGTGGCAAGCAATCGCTAGTGGTGTACACGATGCGGTTATTTGCGGAGGAATAGAAATTCAAAATAAATACCCTATTATGGCTGACGCGTTTGTTTTTAATGAAGAATTGGGAAAACCTTTAATGATTGCTCCAAATAAGAAGATCTTGACGAATCCCGAAGTTGCTGCAAAATTGGAAGAATACAATACTTCTCTGGCTGGACAAATTACAAGTGCGCATGTGTTAGGAATACACTATTTCTCTAAACATAATGGGATAACGCCTAAAGAGTTCAAGGGAGAATTAAAAGATAAGTTTAAGCAAGAATTAGATCAGCTTTCTTTGCTTTCCCATCAAAAAGCAGATAAAGCTTGGGACGACAGAGGAAAAGAAATTGAGCCAATCTGGTGCCCAAAGCTTGACGAAAATGGAAAACCTATGCTAGACGAAAAGAATAATGTTGTACAAAATGAAAGTCATTCTGTTTTGACCTCTCGTGATGAAGCTCCTCGCCCTAGCAGTTCTATGGAGGCGCTCGCAAAATTGCGAACAATTACAGGTCGAAAAAGTCAAGCGTTCTTAACTGCTGGAAATAGTTGTCCTACTAGCGATGGAGCAGCAGCGCAAATCTGGATGACAAGAGGACTAGCAGAAGATCTGGGTCTAAAAATACGGGCTACAATCTTAAATTTTGCTATTGTTGGAACCGATCCTGTGATAATGCTTGATGGACCTGTTAAAGCAATGCCGGAAGCACTAAAAAGAGCAAATTTAACGTTTGATGAAATGAGTTATATCGAAATTAATGAAGCGTTTAGTCCAGTTATCTATGGTTGTTGTAAAGAGTTGGGTTTAGATTGGAACAGTCCTAATTTTAATCCATGGGGTGGTGCTATTGCTCTAGGACACCCCACTGGAATGACAGGTTGCAGATTAATTGGTTCTAATGTTCATCAACTAGAGAAAACTGGAGATGAATTCGCTATTAGCAGTATGTGCGTTGGTTTTGGCATGTCAATTGCTACAATAGTTAAAAATGAAAATTCTAAATAATTCTCTTTTACTTTTTTTTCTTGTTTTGTGTTTTTATTAAGTTTAGCTTAATTTTCATAATCGGAAAAATACTCTATATGACATCTTAATCTGAAAGATTAAATACAAAATAATAAATTAATTTATTAAGGGTACAAATATTTAATTACCTAGCAAATGTCAGATAATAATATTAACTGTGAAGATAACAATTGTGTTGTCCTTGATTTTTCAGAAATTTACAAATTGATCAACAGAATTAATAAAAAATTTGAAAAATTACAACGAAATATAATTAAAAAACAGAACCTTACAACAGCTCAATATTTAATTTTACAGCAGCTTTGGAAAACTGATGGCGTTCAATCTAAAAAATTAGCCGATGCGTGCTGTTGCTCTCAATCAACTATAACTGGGATTGTAGATACGATGGTAAAAAACGATATCGTATTTCGAAAGGAGAATCCCGATGATAGGAGGATTCAGTTAGTAATACTAACTGATAAAGGCAAAAAATTGCAAAATGAAACTCCAAAGATTGATAGCATCCTAGATAATTGTTGTGGTGGATTTGATCCGGATGATATTGACCTTTTAACCATATTGTTAAAAAAATTGGATAAATCATTCGCAATTACTGAATTAGATTCTTGCTAAGACTTAGCTTGGCTTTTAAATTTTCATTAGTTCGGTTCCTAAATATTCGGAACCTTTATATAGTGA
>JAHLWJ010000069.1 GCA_019057975.1 Promethearchaeota archaeon
ATTACTCTGCATACGTTCATTCTGCCTGTCTCGTGGGCAGTGAGATGTTTTTAATTTAAATACAGTCCACTGAAGATGTCCAGTTGAATTTATTTTCCTAGCATAAATATTGCTATCAGTCCATACAATTCCGCCATGCCAAGTTATAATAGCTCCACCATTACCATCTTCGCAAATATCAGGACTTGCTATAGAATTTAAAGATTGACTTACAGCAATACCATTTAAGATCCATTGAATATTTCCATAAGAATCAATTCTCTGAGCATAAATTATATCATCATCCCACGCTATAATTGCTCCACCAACTCCGTCGCTACAAATTCTAGGATCAGCTGCCCATTCTCCTCTTTCACAAATAACTGTACTATTTGTGTCCCCTAAAATTACATATGATGGTATTGGTTCTCCTGAATTAAATTCAAGTGGGATTATTCTAAATAGTTTGATATTTAGAGTTCCAACTAAAAAACTACATAAAATAACAGAAAGTAAAATTAATTTTTTATTAAATCTTTTAATTTGCTCTCTCCTTCGTTTTATTATAAAATCATTAAATATTTTTGTCTATTTGATTTAATGGTTATCTACTTCTTTTCAATTTTTTATTAAGAACCTTTTTATTTATATTTTATTATAAATTTTAATGAAAGTTTTAACATGAAAAAGCCTTTTTAACCTTACTAATTTAGCAGGAAAATTTGAAAACCTTCATTTCATTTATTTGTAATAACTCCTCAAAATTATAGTTAAAATTTTAGGTGGAATTTTTGGAAGTAAAAATCCGCAAAGCAACACTGGATGATGCAGAAAGTATATCATATATATGGGAGGTAGTGTGTGCCGAGAGAATTTACTCTGCGGTAAGCAAGCCCTTTACTGCTAAACAAGAAAGCGAATATATCTCCTCTTTATCAGAAAGAGAAGGAATTTTTGTAGCAGAATTTAGTAATAAGATTGTAGGGTTTCAATCTTTGGATCTTTGGTCTAAAGCTATTGATTCTTTTAAACATGTTGGTTCATTAGGGACTATTATTCTTCCTGAATGGAGAGGAAGAGGGATTAGTTATATTTTAGCTAATCATACATTTGATTTTGCTAAAGTCAATGAGTATAGAAAAATTATTATTTATGTACGAAAAGGAAATGAAAGGGCCATAAAATTTTATCAGAATTTAGGATTTCTTATTAAAGGAGAATTAGAGCGTCAGGTTTTAATTGATAATGTATATGAAAATGAAGTGTTTATGGAAAAATTTCTGTAAAAAGATTTGGGAAGTTAATCTAAATAATTTTATCATTTAGTTCTAAGTAATTGGTCAACCCAGCAATCATACCACTTTACAGATAGATTTGATTAGCTTTCATTTTTGTTAAGATGGTTGATTTAAATCATTCTAGATTTATCGTCTAAGAGGTAGTATACCTTTTACATTTTTATAGTTTTTCATAGCTCTGTCATCTTAATTAGGGGGTAATTTTTATGGTAGGATTTTAATACTGTCCGTAAACATTTAATAAATATAAATTCAAAATTTTATAATTTATAAGTTTGAATTGCTTTTCCTCTAATTAATATTCTCCATCATCCTAATCTTGAATTAAATTATTATCTGAACATTTATTAACGTCATTTTAATTAAGAATAATATAATTTAAAAATATACAAAGAGGTAAAAAAAATGAAAGTTATAGAGAGAAATATTCGTGAAGTATTCCCAGGAAAATTTGAAGAACTAGATATATTAGATGCTAAATTCACTGAAATAGAAAGCAAGCTTGGGTTTCCTCCGAAAAAAAATTATAGGTGCATTGCTGGTACTTATGATCAGAATACTATAGTTCTTGAGAGAAAATGGGAAAGCCTAGCTAAAATGGAAGAAGCATTTACAGAATTTCTTTCAGTTCCCGAGGTTAAAGAGCTTCTAAGAGAAATCCCAAATATTATTAAAAGCCAAAAAAGAGAACTTTATACACCTCATGCTGCTTCACTCGTAGAAATATTTAATGAATAATTTTTTTTATTTTATTTTTTTTAATTAGTAGTGTCTAATCGGGGATGAGATAGTTCCATTTTCTTATTGTAAATCTCTAGTTTTTTTCAACCTTGTTAATAATTTCTTTAGATATTTCAAACTTATTTTTTCTATAATTTTTTATCTTATGAAATTTAAAGAGTTATTCATAAAGATACTTTAGGTATGGAGGTTGAATTAGGACCATATAAAGCCTTTGATGGAATGTTTACCTATTATGAGACGATGGGTATTCTTACACTTAGTGACTCTATGTATAACGCCCTTCATGGGCCACTAGCCTCTGTAAAAGATCAATATTCCGAAATCCAAGGAAACGACACCTATCATATTCTCAAAATTAAAAAAAGTAATAGGAATTAACTTTTAACTCCTACTCTCATATTTCATTCAATTATTCTGAATTTCATTTCTTAATCTTAATAATCTATCAGGGAAGTTTGACATCATAGCATCTACTGGTTGCCCTTTATAATTCATCTTTAGGAATTTTTGCATTGGTCTATTAAAGAGTAAGCCCCAAACATAAAATTTAAATCCATTTTCTTTTACTAATTTAAATAATTCAAAAGTGGCAAAATTGTATTTCACATTAATCCCTTGAATATTTAATTCTCTCATACTCTTTAATTCCAGATGCTCTTTCATATTGTTTGCATACTTTAGGAAAATAGTATTAATCAAAGTTACGTTTTTATCGAATTCTCTAATTTTGCCAAAGATTTCAGGTAGGAGAGAACCATCCGTTACAGGCTTCGCAAGCTCAATTTTATCAATTACTTTAAACTTTCTCGCAATTTCAATTATTCTTATACCAATCTCAGGGTCTCGTATATCAAAATTATAACGAATATTATCATCTTTAAATTCACTGAAAAATTCAGAAAGGGTTAGAACTGATTCATTATTATCTAATCTTAAGGTTCTGATCTCGCTACTATCTAAATCCTTAATGGGTACATACTCTCCATTTTTTCTTAGACTTTGTTGAAAACATAAAAATATTTCTCCATCTTTAGATAGTTGAGCTTCTGTTTTAATACCATCAACACCCATATCAACTGCTTTCTTAAATGATGACATTGAATTCTCGACATCTCTAAAACCCGCACCCCTATGACCCCAGACAAAAGTCTTATTCATTATATACCACCTCAACTTCTTGATTAATTTCTGAAGCTAACTCAAGTAAATCCAAGTATACAACCGCATATTGAAGATCTCCTTCGATTTTAAGATTGCTTTTGAAAAATTCACTATAACTATCTTTTCTCCCCGCAAGGATATCGCTCCAAATTTCTGAAGAGCACTTAATATTTAATGTTGCGTCGCTTGTTTCACCTTTCCCAACTTTAAATTTACCGTTCCCAAATTCCACCCAATAAGCAAAATCTGGATTATCTAATTTAGTTTGAACAATATTCGTTTTCAACTCATCTAATTCTTGACGAAATTCTAGATTTTCTTCCGATAAGCGCTCAAATCCATAAAAAATTTCCATTATACGACTCATCTCTACATCATCTTTAATTTTAATTTCATTCATTATATGATAATTCCAACCTAATACAATTATTAAATGTACATATTATTTTTTAAACAGAAAACATCTGAATTCTTAATCCCTCGAAGTAATTTATAATAGAATTTTTATAAGTTATTATTTTTTAATCTCTTTGAGTATAAAAACATCTAAAATAGGTAATAAGATTAGTTTAAAATTAGAATTTCAATTTAATTTAAGATTTAACTTTTAAATCCTAAATAATATTATATCTCAACATTGTAAATGCATAATTTTATTAAGAATTTGAATTCGCGAGATTTAACTCTTTCAGCAATTAAGGGTACTCCTGAAAAAATACCTTTTAATCCTTTTATTATGCATTTAGCTGCGAGTCTTGCTAATGTTGATTATAATCTTCAATACTGTCAAAATCCAGATATTTTAGTAGATTCACAAATTAAATGTGCCAACTTTTTTGGTATCGATCATGTGAATGTTTCGACAGATGCTTATAGAGAAGCAAGTGCGTGGGGAGTTGAGATTGAATGGGAAAGCCACACTCCTGTTGCGAAAAAAAACATTGAGATAAATGATTTTGATTCAATAGAAGCTCCTAACCTACTTGAAAATCAGAGGATTATGAATCGGGTCAACGCTGTTAAAAAATGTTCTGAAATAATGGGGGGAAATCAATGTATAGTTGGATGGATTGAAGCCCCCTTTGCCGAAATCTGTTGTTTATTTGGATTAGTAAACGTCCTCTTACAATGTAAAAAACAAAACTGGATAAATATCATAAAGGAGTTAATTAAGAGAATACTTCCTGTTCAAAAAGAATTTGCTAAACTACAGATCGAAGCAGGAGCAGATATAATTGGAGCAGGTGATTCTGCCATTTCGCAAATTGGCCCGATGAGATATGAAAAGTGTTGTTTAGAAGAAACTAAAGGTTTATTTAATTATATTCAAAAAGAAGTTCCTGTACTTTATCATGTATGTGGTGATAATGATATTGTTGATAAAGAAGGAAGGGATATGATTAAGCTAATATCAAGTACAAATGCAGATATAATAGATTTCGACTATCAGGTTGACTTAAGGAAAGCAAAAGAGAAATGTGGCATGAATAATTGTATCCGTGGAAATACAGACACAACAATTTTAGGAGAAAAATCATATTCAGCTACAGATGTCATAAATGAAGTTTCTAAAACAATTGATGCAGGAAAGCCTGGAGGGTTATATCAGTATGCAGCAGGATGTGAATGGCCTTGGGAACCATTAGATTTAGCTATTCGAAACATAAGCATCGCAAAAGCGCTTATTGAAAAGATGGGATATTATTAATGAATTTTTGATACCTTATTTATGAATCCCGGGATCTAAATAAGGAATTTCAGAATAAATGATGTTTGTACGCTTCTTTCGCAATTCTTCCAATAAAGCCTCTTCGGTAAACTCTTTAATATTCATTAAAGTCCATCCATGTACTCCTCCACTTGCTAAGCCATCTGGGGTATGCATATCTGTTCCTGTGATCATACCTATCTTATTATTATGTTTAATGCAAAAATCATAAGACTCATGATCATAAACATTTTCAGGTTTAGAATCATCATTAATGATTTCAATGTAATCTATCCCCCAATCTAATAAAGTCTCACGAGATGGATGATTTTTCATTTTAAATTCATATAGACTCCAAGGAATATGATTACATACAACAATACCCTCTTGATCACGGGCTTTATTAATCGCTTCAGTAATACGATCATCCGTTGTTTTATAGGAGATCTTGGTTTCCCAATTTGAGACACCTATAAGATTTAAATGAATTCTATTGGTAGTTATTTCAATCCCACTTAAAATTAAGAAACCTTTTTCAGCGTATTCATTTCTAACTTTATCAATCTTTTCTAAATGATGCATATTATTATGATCTGTTATAGCTATTGCATTATAACCCATTGCAATATGCCATTCAACATTTTGTTTAATCGTAAGTGCACCATCACTAAATATCGTATGTGAATGCTGATCAAATACAACATTATACATGGTGTTATCATATCCAGGAGGTGTATGAGGAATAATATCCTTCCAATCATTATCGGAATAAACCATAAGCAACAAACAGTATTTTTAAGCCAAGAGATTTTAATTTTTAGTATGAGAATTAAAAATTAAAATATTAATTGAATATTTGTATTTCAGCTTTTATGTGATCTAATCTTACTCTTCTATGAACTAATAATTAAGAGATATTAAATGTTGTCGTTAAGAGATCCTCCTTGCGTGAAGAGGGTCCAACATATATAATATATCCTATTTTTTCTATAACCCATTCCTTCTTATCTACGTCATAGTATGCCAGGTCCTCTGCTCTCAGCTTTAAATTAAGAGTTTTCATTTCATCTGGAGTTAGTAAAATTTTATCAAACCCCTTAAGATCCTTGAATGGTCGATCTACTGATGAGTTTTTATATCCAACATACATCTGTACGATTTCTTCTCCGGTCATATTGCCAGTATTGGATATATCAATGCTTACTTGAATTTCACCATCAGAATTTATTGATTTTTTATCAATTCTTAGGTTATCATATGAAAACGTTGTATAGCTTAAGCCAAAACCAAAAGGAAAAGCAGGTTCGTATCCTTCTTTATCCATCAATTTATATCCATGATAATATCCATATTCAATTTGAGTAGTAGTTGCATCAAAGTAGGGAAGTTGATCATCTGATTTTGGAAATACAGCAGGCAGTTTAGCACTAGGATTAATATCACCAAACAATATTTCCCCAAGTGCCGTTCCACCTTCCATTCCAGAATACCATGACATTATAATTGCGGAAACTTTATTTTTCCATGGTTCTACAATTATCGGTCCCCCTCCTTCTAAAACTACAATACAATTCTCGTTTACAGAAGCTACTGCCAATATCAGTTTTTCATCATTTTCATATAATCTTAAGGATTTTCGATCTCCCGTACGATCTCTAGTTCCTGATCCTTCTCCCTCATCTAAATGAGTATACCCTGCAACAATAATAGAGACATCTGAGTTATTAGCTAATTCTTTAGCAACCTCAAGATCCTCTCCTTTATTAAATATTATATTGATTGCATTTCCCATAATATTTTTTATGCCTTCAAGTGGAGTTATTACATATGGGGGATAGACTCTACTACTTCCGTGATCTCCAATATTAGGAGTGTTTGCTAACTCCCCAAAAATTGCAATCTGTTTTACTTCATTTCTATTAAGTGGTAATATTGAATTTTTATTCTTTAGAAGTACAATACTTTTTCTCGCAGCTTCTAAGGCTAATTCGGTGTGTTCTTTACAAGCAATTTTTTCCTTACTATACAACTTAGGATCCCCTTTATGTGCAAATTTGAGTTTTTGCCTTAATATTCTCAAGACACCTTCATTGATTAATTCTTCAGTGAATTTTCCTTCATTTAAGTATCCAATCATCTTATTTGGAGCCATACGCCATTCGAAGGGCATCTCAATATCCACACCAGCATTTAAAGCAAGTGCCCCATTTCGAATACCCCAGGCAAAATCAGTAATTACAAATCCTTTAAAATTCCAGTCTTTTTTTAATATATCTCGTAAAAGGTGCGGATTATGACCACAATATTTACCATTCACTTTATTATAAGCATTCATGATGGAAGCTACACCCGCATCGACACATTGTTTAAAGTGTGGAAGATATACCTCTCTTAAGGTTCTTTCATCTATAGATACATCTACCTCAAACCTTGTATTCTCTATACTGTTGCAGGCATAATGTTTAGCACATGCCATAATATGTTTTTGAACTCCCTTTAAGAGTGCTACACCAAAAGTTCCAAGGTGATATGTGTCTTCCCCATATGTTTCTTGGGCTCTCCCCCATGCGGGGTGTCTTAATAAGTTAATACAAACACCACCAAAATAATTGGCCCCATGGGTTTTTGCTTCAATCCCTATCACTTCACCTATTTTTTCCTCTAAATCTAAATCCCATGATGCTCCTCTTGCCATGGACACAGGAAAACAAGTTGAATTTCCTATAACAACTCCTCTTGGTCCATCAGAAAAAAGGATTCCAGGGATTCCAAGTTGTTTATCTTCTCCAGCAGGGATAGGTTCAGCATTATATCTCTTCTGCATTTTTGGCCCACCTTCAGCTAAAGTCCAATCACCTGACATCTGATATAGTTTTTCCTCCAGAGTCATTATAGAAAGAATTTTTTTTGCCTTTTCCTCTATCTGATCATCACTTAGGCCTTTTAACTCATCCCAATTTATCCCTCTTTTTGAGTCTTCTGACATTTTAGTGACCTTTTTAAAAAATTTCTTTATTTTTTTAGTCTTGATATTAAGAATAAAAGACTATACTCAAATTAAAATTTTAGAATAAATTGATTCATAGACAAAAAGAATAGTGCTAATTCAGTAAGGATTATAAAACTTGTTGATTCATAAAGTCCTCTACTTCTTGTCGATGAGGAACATTCATAGCTCCCTTTCTTGTGATTTTTAAAGCTGAAACTGCGTTTGCGAAATAAGGAATTTTCTCTAGAGGCATATTGGTTAATAATCCTGTAATTAATCCCGCAGCAAACGCATCACCAGCTCCAGTCGTGTCTACAACATCAATTTTATATGAGGGTGCGGAGAATATTCCATCCTTGGTTAGAATGGTTGCTCCTTCTACCCCACGTGTTACTCCTATAATTGATGGTCCTAACTCCAGGATAGTTTCGAATGCTCTTTCACCTTTTTCTCCAGTGATGAATTCTGCTTCTGATATTGATGGTAAGAAAATATCTGTATCTTTGAGGACTTTAAAAATATGCTCTCGTGGATCTTTATTATGCCATAGATCATCCCGAAGATTGGGATCACATGCTACTTGTAAACCACGCTTTTTAGCATAATCAATTGCTTTAAAAATCGCACTTCGAGCGGGTTCATCAGCCATAGATACTGTTCCACACATTAATAGTTTCGCTGATTTGATGTATTCCTCACTAATTTCTTCAGGTGCTAGCATAATATCTGCACATGGTGAGCGATAGAATGAAAAGCTAGGGCTTCTATTCTCGTCTAAACCAACGAAGGCAAGAGCTGTTTTATATTCGCTTGTTATTTTTACTTGGCTTACTTCCACGTCCTCATTTTCAAGTGTTTTAATTAAGAAATGTCCGAAGAAGTCATCTCCTACCTTGGTTATCAACCCTGACGACAAACCTAAATGCCGAATACCAACTGCAAAATTAGCGGGAGCACCTCCAGCAAATCGCTTAAAATTAGTTTGGTCTTCAAGTGGTTTAGCTGGCATGTCAGCTATCATATCAATTAAAATTTCTCCAATTGCAATGACATCAACCATGTAAATCCCCGATTGTTTTCAAATTATTTATGAGGGACATATACTTGTTGCTTCATTATCCACAATCGCTTGAAATTGACGTTTTGTATTTACTTCGAACAGCTTTACGGCTCTTGGATCACTTCTATCCAGCTGAGAATACGCAATCGCAGGGATATATGCATAACACATTAAAGCTTTAAGATAATTTTCCCAGGCATAATCAAAATCAAAACCTGTAATCTCTTTTTCTTCTAACCGCTTAATGTAATGTTTAACCATACCCTTCTCAATTTTTCTCCTTAAATCGATTTCAACACTTTCAGCTAAGAGGTATCCAATATCCAAAAGACCCCCATTTACAACTGCCGATCCCCAGTCAATAATAATAATTGGATTTTCTTTGTTATCCCAATCGAAGAATAGATTATCAACCCGAAAATCAAAATGAGAAATGGTCAAATCGTCATCTGGTATATCCATTACCAACCAAGGGAATTGTTCATGAATTTTCTGTCCGGCTAGCTGACCGCCTTCAGGAAGTATTTTCTGAAATTCCTCTGATTTTATTGAAAGATCCCAACTAGTACGATAAGTATCAACTAGTGATCTTGATACCTCATCCCTAGGTTTAGGCATCCAATCAAACGAAAAAAGATCTGGAGAATCCCACCATCTTGAATGAAATTCAGCTATAACATCTATTACTTGTTTAGTTTGTTCTTCATTTAGACCTTTTATTTGGTCTATTTGATCAAAACATGAACAATCCTCTAGAATGAGAATATATCTTTTTGTTTCTTTATCAAAATCATAATGAATAACTCCTGGAACTCGTATTGGGCTTTTTGGTGCTACTTCTGTATAAAACCTAATCTCTCTCTCATAAAGATTATATTGTTCAGCAATAGCTAAGGCAGTTCTAAAAGTCGTCGGCATTTTTGCAATCATTGTTTCTGGGGCTTCGGGAGATTCTTTATCATAAGTTATTGTTAACCGTGCCATATCACTTACAAATCCTTCCCCTGCGCCCCACGGTTCTCTCGAAATTGATTCGATATTTATATCTTTGAGATATCCTGAGCTATGAAGAGCTTCATTTAACCATTCTGAAGTTATTCTCTTTGATCGTTTAGGTATCATTTTTTGAAGTTACCTCATCTTTTATTATTAATACTAGATTTCAACTTGATGCTTAAAATATTTTCTTTAAAATTAAAAAATTTGATTCTAAATTAGAAAAAGATTTTAGAGTAATCCATATTTTTCTTGCATACTACGGATGAAAGCAGTACCTTCTTTTATGAGCACATCCCCGCTGGGAGCAAGCTGACGCCACACCCATGTATTCATGTTATCTGTTATACTTACAAAACTCTCTAATGCCGCATATCCCTGATAGTTAATTTCTGAAAGTGCTTTAAAAATTCCGTCCCAATCAACCAATCCTGTCCCAGGGATGCCACGATCATTTTCACATAAATGGTAATGGATGAGTTTATCACCGGCAAGCTTGGTGGCTTCATAAAAACCTTTTTCTTCTATGTTCATATGATAAGTATCAAGATGGATCCTCATATTATCTTCTCCAATCATGTCTATTAATTTTAGGGCTTGTTCGCACGTGTTAATAAGATACGTCTCATATCGATTTACAGGTTCAAGAGCGATTGTGACACCTAAAGGTTTAGCATATTTTGCAACCTCCTTTAAACATTCAGCAGAAATTTTCCAAGTTTGTTCTGTTGGCCTATCTCTTGTAGCTTTAGTGTGTTGAGAATATATCACACCTGAAAAGCTTGTGCCACCGACATCATATGTTGCTTTAACACAGGTTTTTAAGTAATCAACGCCTTTAGCTCGAATTTCAGCATCTCCACTAGTTATGTCTGTGTCATCAAATAAAACTGTTGATGTAACTATATCGAGTCCAACTTTTTTTATTCTTTTTGAAACAGCATCCACATCAAAATCTTCTAATACCATCAAGGGTATTTCTATAAAATCTAACCCTAAATTTTTTACTCTATCAATCAGATCAAGAGTTTCATTACTCCATTGAGAGCAAAATGCATAGGCATGGATTCCCAACTTCATTTTTCTCCCATTCGAAAATTTTTTTAGAAAGTTTAAATAAAAATAATAATAAAAAGCTCTTTTCTAATGCATTCTATCTGACACAGCTCTTTTTTAGAAGATTCATAACATCATCGGCGTTCGGTACTATAGCATGATTTGTGTAATCAGAGAGCTGAAAAGTATCTTTAGCTATATCTTTTAATATACTTTCAGACACATTTTTATCTCTAAAGCTCATCCGCATTCCGATTTCTTTAAGGAACTTATCCATTTCATCACTGCTTTTTTCTGCTACAATTTCGTCAGATTCATCATTTAAGGCGGGATTGAATAATCTAGCAACTGTTGCATATTCCTTAATTAGATATTTCCAAGTCCATCGATTGATTGCGGGATACATAATCGCTAGTGCTTCCCCATGGGCGATATGGGGTGCATTTCCACCAATAGCCATCCCCATCCCGTGTGGTAATGTTACACCCGCATTAGTAATGGCAAGTCCCCCGAGGGTGTTTGCCCAATGAAGTGCTTCTCTCGCTTCTCTATTTTGTCCATCTTTCATCGCAATTGGTAAGTTTTTGATAACGAGTCTCATTCCTTCAAGAGCGTGCATGTCTATATAATCAGAAGCATTTGCATTATGAGTATAGGCTTCAAATGAGTGACAAAACGCATCCCACCCTGTAGACGCTGTAACATGGGGTGGTAACGTTAATGTTAACTCAGGATCAACAATTCCTACAGTTGGGCATAACAACTTATCATAAAGTGCATATTTAGAATGTATATCTGTCTTTGTTACCACTGCAGCTGGTGTAACTTCTGATCCGGTCCCTGCGGTGGTGGATACAGCAATGATTGGAAGTAATTTATCTTCAATCGGTTTTCCTTCAGTTACACGGTATTCCCATGCGTCTCCTTCATGAGTAACCCCAACTGAAATACATTTAGCAGTATCCATACTTGAACCCCCTCCAACTCCTAAGATTACATCTACATTATTCTTCTCACCAATTGTGACTCCGGCATTAACGTTATCCGTTGTTGGATTGGGTTGTACTCCATCAAAATGAAATACCTCGACTCCCGCATCAGTACATAACCTCTTTATTCTTTTAAATACGGGTTCAAGAGCAGGAAAAGGTTTAACCGTTACCATAAGGCACCGTTTACCATATTCTGCTACAATTTCACCTACTTCAGAAACACTCCCCCAACCAAATCGAAGATCAGTTGGATTATAATAATTTATATTCCTCAATTATTTCCACCTATTTTTGGTTTACATCAATAAAAACTTTCATTACTTTATCTTTTTTATCATCAATAAATTTATAAGCTTTACTATAATCCTCGAATGGAAAGTGTATAGTCATCAATGGTTCAAGGGTTATCATTTTCGCGTCTACAAGCTCAATAGCTTTTTTATAATCATCAGTTTGATACATTAAAGTACCAATCAACCTGAGCTCACGATCTTGCACAAATCCAAGATTAACAGCAGGTTTATCACCAAAAACACCAACAACTATTATATCAGATCCTTTTCTTGCGTTTTCAATGGCAGTATCTATTGTTTCATTAGCACCAACACATTCTATTATTAAGTCTGCTTTATCTGATCCAAATGCTTTGACAATTTCCTCAGACAGATCTTGTTTTATTGGATTAATATTAAAGTCAATCCCTACTTCTTTTGCTATTCCTAATCGAAAATCACTCAAATCTGTAATCATTACTGCTTTAGCTCCAAGAGCTTTAGCAGTCTGTCCTATTAAGTTTCCAATAGTGCCAGCTCCTAGTACCAAAACATTAAAACCTTTAATATCTCCACCTCTTGACACCGCATGAACAGCTACGGCACAGGGCTCAATCATAGCGCCTTGATCATATGTCATATCATCAGGAAGCTTTATTACTTTTTCTGAATCGACAGCAAAAAACTCGGAACCTGCTCCAGTTGTTTGAAATCCCATTACCTTCAGGTCATCACAAATATGATATTTTCCATGAGTGCATGGATAACATTTATTGCACACAACTTGAGGTTGAATTGTTACCTTATCACCTAGTTTAAGATTCTTTACATTTGGTCCAATTTTTTCAATTTTACCAGAAACCTCATGTCCTTGAGTAACAGGATAATCAGTATATGGATGTTTTCCATGATAAACGTGAATATCGCTTCCACATACACCAATTCTCATTATTTTTACAAGGACATCATTTTGCTTTAACTCAGGAATCGGAATATCATGAAACTCTATTTTACCTGGAGCTGTCATTACTTCCTGCTTCATAATTATTACTCTTTTTTTTTTTTTGTAATTCTATACAAAGACAGAATATTCTTAATAGTTTTAATATTCCCATTCAAAAAAAGAAAAGGAAAGAACTCATGGAAAAAAATTTCATTTTATATTGGAATTTTGATGAAATCTTTGATGGTAAAGGCATCTTAGAATCAGTATCAAATAAAAAAGATCAAATTATTGGGTATGCGGATCTTTTCGATGGTATTAAGGGAAAAGCGCTCAGATTCGATGGTTATACAACTCATCTAACGATCCCAAAAAATAGACTTCCTGAATCCCTTGAACAGTTTACAATTAGTGCATGGATAGCTAATGGTGCTTATACATGGAACGAGGGACCTATTATCGAAAATTATGATGAAAAAAATGGATTCTTTCTTGGTGTGACTGCTAATGGAAGAGTCCGTTTTAAAGTAATAATTAATGGAGAAGCATTTAAAGTTGAATCTGAACAGAAAACGCCTCTTTTCAAGTGGATGAATGTTACAAGCGTGTTCGATACTACTCGTGGAATATATCTCTATATAAACGGTGAATTGAAAGATTCCATGGATATTAAAGAACTCGTAGGAAAGGTGAGTCTTCCAAATGATTCGATTAATATAGGCAGGGCTGCCAAGGACGTTCAACCTACAAATGGCGTGAATAATGGCGGTCATTTTGCTTGTCCGATTTACCTTGACGGAATCATTGATGAACTAAAGTTTTTTGATAAAGCATTGTCTGCCGAACAAATTAAAGAAAGATTCATAAGTATCAAAGAAATAGGAGAACCTCCCTTGGAAAAACGCGGACTTCCATCATTTCCTAAAGGTCCAAACAGATTCGGGGCATATTACACCACGCTTAAATATTATAAAGAATGGGATCGTCTTTGGAGAGTAAAAGACCACGCGGATGTAGTTGTTCTCTTTGATGAGATGCCCGTTAAATACGTTTTCTGGAGGGGTTTGAATTACATTTCTGCATGGGTAACGGGTAATGGGATCTGGTATACGAACGAATTTAACGAAACATGGGCGGATAAATTTGATCCAGACATAAACGGATGTGCCGAACCGATGTCTGATAAACAGTGCAAGACTTCTCATGTCAGGATTATAGAATCAAATGACGCCCGAGTTATAGTGCATTGGCGTTATGCCCTTATAGACACGAATTATAGACAGGCTAGAGTAGATCCACTTACCAAATGGGGTGATTGGTCAGATGAATATTACGTAATCTACCCAGACGGCATTGGAATTCGAGATATAAATCTTCATAGTTCTCAACCAATGGAACCTCACGAATTTCAAGAATCAATCGTCATTTTAGGTGAAGGAATGTGCCCCGAAGATGTCTATGATTTAGAGGCGGTTACCTTTCTCAACATGGAAGGGGAATCATATACATATAGCTGGGAAAAATACAGTCCCAAATTCTTCCTAGGCCCAAAAAATAAAAATATTGAAATAATCAATGTAAAATCAGAGACTGTTCCTTTCTTAATCGTTCCGGATGGCCCATGCATCGTTGCGGGAAAACAATTTAACGGAAAAAAACGTCGCAACCCATTTTTCTTCCCTTATGCATATTTTGTAAAAAGTGGATCGCACTTTCCCTGGTGGAATTCTTGGCCCGTCGCTAATATCCCTACAGATGGAAGATTCACTTCAGTTTCCGATCGCCCCGCTCATACGAACGTCTCGTCAATGGCAGAATGGGCAGATTATGAGGTAGGTCCGGAATTAAGGAGGAGGATCATGCTTCATGGCGTTTGGGATAAGAACAATAAAGAAAAATTGGTTAGTTTGGCTAAATCTTGGCTGAGAGCCCCTGAAATCGAGCTGAAAACGGATGCATTTGATGATGGGAAATACGTACCCCATGAGAGAGCATATTACTTCACGTGTAAGGCTCTAAATTCAAAAAGTCCTCTTGAATTCACAATTAACGCGAGTAAAGAGCATCCAATAATGAATCTCGCACTTGTCATCCGGAATTTTGATGCTGATATCCTTCTTAAAATCAATGGTGAAGATATTCCCCATGGAAAGAACTTTCGATATGGAATAGAGCATGATCTTGATGAAAATAAAGTGGTGATATGGATTAAATTAAATGTAAGTGATCCTACTCAAATTTTAATAAGTCCAAGAGGTGAAATGTAAAAATGAAATCTGATAATGCAATAAAAATCTTCAAGAAAATGTGGAGTAAGCAACTCTTTGGAAAGGATCTTGAAACTTTTCTTGAAGTACTAAAGCATTCTACAAATAAATCTGAATATGCTGAAGATGAACTTTATGGATGGGAAAAAATTGTTCAAGTTAATTTAAAAGACGCAGAAAATTTCTACTTAAAAGTTGATGAACCTTTCGCTGAACACCCTAAATTAGCCATAGAACAGGGAAATACAGATTCTCCTGATACTACTATAATTACTGATGGAGATACCCTTACAGGAATAATAAGTGGAAGAGTTCGCTTATCACAGGAAAGTTCCGAATTATTTAAGGTTAAAGGTGACCAGACACAGGGATCTATCATCTTCATCTTGTTAATGATTATCGGACAAGAATTTGTAGAGCAAGAAAGACAAGCAGAAGCAAAAAGAAACGGAAAAAAAATTAAAATTGAATAAAATTGTTATCAAATCATTTTGTTAAAATTTACACTAAAATTATATTGATATTACAGAGTTAAAAGTCTCTGTATTGATATTAAATTGAATAAATGGTTTGTCAATTATTATTACCTAAAAAAATAAATTCCATAAACAATTTTAATAAATTGATTTTCTAACTTATTTTAAAATAATAAGGGACTAAGACATTATGAGTTCTAAGAAAAGAGATTACTATAAAGTTCTAGGAGTAGGTAAAGATGCTTCCACAAATGATATAAAGCTAGCTTATCGTAAATTAGCAAGAAAATTTCATCCAGATGTAAATAAAACTGATCCAAAGGCAAAGGAAAAATTTATCGAGATTCAAGAAGCTTATGAAGTATTGAATGATGAAAATAAAAGGAGAAATTATGATCGTTTCGGTCATGGCGGAGTGCAGGTTGATATGAGTGACTTCTTTTCAGGGGGAATTCCTGGCATCGATGAACTCTTCAGAAGTATTTTTGGTGAATTTAGTCCTTTTGGTGGTTTTGGTGGGGTTGCTTCGCGAACGAGAAGAAGAACAGCCCCTCGTCGAGAAGTAGGACAAGATATTGAGGATCATGTAGAAATTAGTTTTGAAGAAGCTATGTTCGGGGTGAAAAAAGATGTTCCGATTGAACGATATACTCCGTGTGATGAATGCGAAGGAACAGGAGCAGAAGATCCCTCAAGTGTAATTACTTGTCCAGAATGCCAAGGAACTGGTCGAATTAGAAAAATGACACAATCAGGATTTGGTACAATTATTCGCGAATCCGCCTGCTACGTTTGTAAAGGCACCGGACAAGTAATAGAAAAGAAGTGCAAAGTATGCAATGGTTCTAAAGTTGTTCCTGAGGAAAAAATGATTCATGTTAATATCCCTCCTGGAGTAGAAAATGGAGTTCATTTAAAGGTACAAGGTGCAGGACATGTCCCTTCTGTTAATGCAATACCTGGTGATCTTTATTTAGGAATTAGAATAACCAATAATGAAAAATTTATACGAAGAGGGAATGATCTGTATACACCTACCAATATTGATATAGTTACTGCTATTATTGGTGGAAAAATTAAAGTATATACTCTAGACTATAAGGAAAATAAGATTACTGAGAAAGAATTGCCAATTCCAGCTGGAACTCAACCAGGTACGGAATTTCGGATTAAAAATCGAGGGGTTTCTTATATGCGTGGAAGAGGAAGAGGAGACCAATATA
>JAHLWJ010000070.1 GCA_019057975.1 Promethearchaeota archaeon
TATGCGCACCTTGCATGGTACTATTATCCAAACCATATAAATGTTTATTGTAGTACAGTTTATGATCCAAGACACTTTGGAAGTTCGCATTACAAATATACCGGAGATACCACTTTAGGACATTTAAATGGCAATTGGGCGCCTGGTATTACATATACGGATAAGATAATATTGTTTGCCAATCAAATTTATGGATTTTAATTTAGAAGGATTTTAATTGTTAAAAAGTCTTAGGTAGCAGTTTCTTAATAAGCATATATTTTATGTAAACATTATTTTTACCCCCCAGTTTATTGGATTGGATTATTTTATGGGTAATCCTTATTTTCTGCTGCTTATAAAAAGCACTCAAAACCTTGAAAGTTTTTTTGATATCTTTAAAATACAGATATGGTTTCATTAATTAATAAGAGCTCTAATTTTTTATTATAAATTTGACTTAGGGGATATGACTAATGAATAAAAAACCTAAAGGTAATAAAGATATTATCAATGAAGATGAAATTGATTTAAGAGAAATTTTTAGAATTTTTATTAAAAGAAAGTGGTGGTTTATAGGCGCCTTTTTAGTTGTTCTAATAGCTGGTCTTCTTTTTACTTTCTTAAAAACCCCAGAGTACACCTCAACTTCTATTCTGAAAGTAAAAGAGGATTACTATCTGGATTCTGTCAGTGAATATTTTCCGGCTGAAGCCTCAAAACTTGAGATTGGAAGCTTAAACGATGTAGCTACTGAACTTAAACTAAGCAGGACTTTAAATGAGGTAACCAAAGATCTAAATTACAATATAGATAAAGATGATTTAGACAGTGCTACTGGTATATCCATAGATAAGGAAAAACAAATTCTAATAATAACTACTGCTTATAGCGATCCAGAAATAGCCCATAAAATGAATGAAACGCTTCTGGGTGTATATGGAAAAGAGAAAAATTCAGAGTTTAACGAAGTCTATGGCAGACTTTTACAAAAAATAGAAGCAAGGCTTGCATATATGCAGGAGAAAATAGAAAAGCTTTCCGGCAAAGCTGAAGAATATATAATAGATTTTAATGTAAAACTTCTAAGTGAGGTTGGAAAATCAGGTTCCAGTGTTCCCTTCTCTGGGACTAACTATATTTCACCTGAGATATCCGGGGAGCTAAATTATGCTTTAGCAGTTTATAATGATTTAGAGAATATAAACTATATTCTTAAAGAAAACAGGGAGTTATTTGTAGATAAGATAGAGGTAATAGAGGGTCCAGAGTTATCTGATGCAGGAGCTAGTGCTAATTACGGGAGGAATATACTAATTAGTATATTTTTAGCTTTAATTGTGGGGGCAATGATGGTATTTGTTGCAAATTATTTTATAACTTCTAAGAAATAGTTATATGGCTCATAACATTGGAGCAATTAATAAATGAAAAATAGTTGTGTTAAGAGTCTTGGGTACATTGGTCTTCCAACTGCATGTGTATTGGCAAGCAATGGGTACAATGTTTTAGGAATAGATATTGATGAAGAAATTATTACCAAGTTAAGCTCCAAAAAGGTTCATATAAAAGAGCCTGAACTAGAAGAAATATTTTTAGATGTATTCGGTAGCGGTAAATTAAGAGTTTCACAAAATCTTGAGAAATCAGATATTTTTATAATCTCAGTCCCCACACCGCTGAATCAAAAAAATAAGGCAGATTTAAGTTATGTAATCAACACTGCAGATAAAGTAAAAGATTATATAGATAAAGGTAATTTAATTATTCTTGAGTCAACTTCTCCGCCCGGTACAACCAGAAAAGTGATTGGTAGTATGATACTTGAAAATACAGGACTTAAGGCTGGAGAAGACTACTGCCTTGCATTTTGTCCCGAGAGAGTATTGCCTGGTAAGATAATGTATGAGCTAATAAATAACGATAGAATAATTAGCGGCATTAATAAAAAATCAGCTGAAAAAGCAAAAGAAATTTATAGCAGTTTTGCAAAAGGTAGGATACTGTTGACAGATTTAGAAACAGCAGAATTTACAAAGTTAGCTGAAAACACTTATAGGGATGTAAACATAGCTTTCTCTAATGAGCTGGCACTGATATGCAATGATTACAATATAAATGTTTGGAGTGTAATAGAATTAGCAAATAAGCACCCGAGGGTAAATATTTTGAGTCCGGGTCCGGGTGTTGGTGGCCACTGCATTCCTATTGATCCATGGTTTATCTTAAATAATGTTAATAGAGAGAATACATTAATTGAGAAATGTAGGGATATTAATAATAGTTTGCCTAATATTATTTCAAAAAAAATAATGGAAATAGTAAAAGATAAAAAAGATCCAAAGGTGGCATTGCTTGGGGCAAGTTATAAAGAAAATATCGGTGATACCAGAGAGAGCCCAACAAAAGTTATTTATAAAAATCTGGCAAGAGAAAAGGTTAATATATCAGTTTACGATCCATTGTCAGCTAATTTTGAATATCCATTGTCATCCAGTTTAAAAGATTCTCTAAAGGGCTCTGATTTACTGGTGTTATTAGTGGGCCATAAAATTTTTAAGAAAATAAATTTAAGGCAAATTTCAACTTTGATGAGAACAAAAAATATTTTTGATATCAGAAACTTCTTTAAAAAAGAAGAAGCAATAAGATACGGCTTTAAATATTACATAATTTAAGTAACTTTTGTTAGCATAGGTAATTATAAATTTAATGAATAAAGTAAATATTCTCCAAAAAAAAATTAACGTATTAATTTCTTTTGGAACAAGGTCGGAGGGCATTAAATTAGCACCGGTAATTAAGTGTGTTGATAAACAAAGGGGTAAATTTAATCTAAAAATTTGCAATACGGGCCAACATAAGGAAATGGTAAAACACGTTCTTGATTTTTTTGATGTAAAACCTGATTTTAGCTTAAATTTAATGACAGAAAACCAATCACTTTCATCTTTTTCTTCAAAACTTTTAAGTAAGGTAGACAAAATTATAGTGGATGCAAAGCCTGATATTGTACTAGTCCAAGGCGATACCACATCTGCATTGCTGATTGCACTATCAGCATTTTACAGAAAAGTTAATGTTGGGCATGTAGAAGCTGGGCTTAGAACTTATGATAAGAATAATCCATTTCCAGAAGAAATTAACAGGCAGCTTATAAGTAGAATTGCTGACCTGCATTTTACTCCAACAATAAATTCATTTAATAATTTATTAGCTGAAAGAGTTGACAAAGATAGCGTTTTTTAACTGGTAATACTATTGTAGATGCAATGAATTGGGCTATAGAAAAAATAGAAAAAAGTAGTGTGGAAAAAATAGAGTTAAGCAAGCCTTTTAGTTTGCTTAACAATGGAGATAAGGTGATTTTAGTTACAATGCACAGAAGAGAGTCTTTTGACAGCGATATTGAGAATGTGTGCAGGGCACTGAAGATAATTGCAGAAAAATATAATAACATCAAAATTATTTATCCTGTACATTTTAACCCTAATGTAAGAAAGCCAGTATTTAAAATTTTAAGTGGGATAGATAATATATTATTGGCTGAACCTTTAAACTACCAATCATTTATATGGTTAATGCATAAATCTTATTTCATAGTTACTGACTCAGGTGGGGTGCAGGAAGAAGCCCCGGCACTTAAAAAACCTGTTTTGGTTATAAGGGGAAAAACAGAAAGGACTGAATTAGTAGACTTAGGGGTTTCAAGATTAATTGGGATGGACACTGATTTAATAGTGGAGAACGTTTCTAATTTGCTTGATAATAGATTAATCTATGAAAAAATGGTTTCAAATACAAATCCTTATGGTGATGGAAATGCAGCAGAGAAAATAGTGAATTATTTAAAAAATATTTAAAATGAGTCTTAGTTTGAAATGAAGATTTATATAGAATTGTTTAAGTCTGTTAACTTTGAAAGAAATTAGAAAATTATAGAAATGAGGAAGATGCTTTGACTATAGTTAAAAGAATTGGTAAAAATTTTTTGGCACTAACAATTGGATCATTAACAGCCAGTGGAATGGGTTTTGCAGCTACGGTTTATTTAGCAAGAAGTTTAGGTGTAAGAAATTTTGGAGAAGTTATATTTGCTCAAACTATTCTTATCTATTTCATGTTATTTACTAATCTTGGACTAAATACATTTGGAATAAGAGAAATATCAAGGGACAATAGAAAAATAAATATTTATGTGAATAATATTTTGACTCTAAGGGTAATTCTATCTATGGTTTCGTTTATTTTACTTGTATTGCTTACTATTTTAATTCCTAAACCTCAACACATCAAAAACTTAATCTTACTTTTTGGTTTATCATTGTTTCCTTTTGCATTATTTTTAGATTGGCCTTTTCAAGGAATTGAGAAAATGGAATATGTGGCAATATCTCGAATAATAGATAAGGCTGTGTATGTTATTTTAATATTTTCATTAGTAAAAAATTCGCAACAACTTGTGCTTATACCTTTTTTTTGGTTAAGTGGGTTGGTTTGTGCTTGTTCATTTATTGCTGTTATTTATCTTAAACAATTTGGGATGATAGTGCCTGAATTCAAGTTGCCACTTTGGAAAAATTTTTTAAAACATTCTATTCCTATGGGTGCTGGATTTATAATTATGCAAATCTATTATCACTTTGATACAATTATGCTTGGATTCATGAAAGGAGAAAAAGAAGTTGGTTGGTATAATGCTGCATATAAAATAATTTATTTTATTATAGCAATAGGCGGTTTATATTTTGTAGCTATTTTCCCAATAATTTCTAAACTATATAAAAAATCGAGAGAAAAACTTAAAATATTACTTTCCTACTCTTTAAAATTAATGGTCACCATCACATTGCCTTTGGCTATTGGAGGGACTATTATCGCTAAGCCATTGATGATTTTTTTTTATGGTAGAGAGTATTACAGTGGGGTAATAGTTTTCCAAATTTTGATTTGGACGGTAGCAATTTTTTTTATAAGCTTTACATATAGCTATTTTTTGTTAGCCTGTGATAGAGGAAAGGAATACTTAATAGGTATTTCAATTGGAACATTAGTGAATATTGTACTTAACGTAGTCTTAATTCCTTATTTTAATCTAATTGGTGCTTCTTTTGCTACAGCAATAGGGGCGCTAGTTATTTTCTTTTATATGTACTTTAGATCTCGGAAAGTAATAAAGATCAGCTTTATGTCATATATTTTTAAACCTCTAATTGCTGCTACTTCTATGGGTCTGGTTTTGTATTTCTCTAAAATTACAAACTTGTTTCTTCTTATGTTTTTAGGGGTGTTAATTTTTATATCAGTTATGTTGTTATCTAGAGGAATTACCAGAAACGAGATAAAAATGTTAAAAGATCAGTTATTTAGGAAGAGTTAGAATTAAGAGATAGTGTAAGAATGTAGAAAAAAGATGATAATATTATGAATTTAAAAATCAAGTTTACCATGCCGTGCCGAGGTACATGAGTTATGCTAAAGAATAAATTGTTCATAAAACCAAGGCACAGTCAAAGTTGGCGAGAAGTTCACTCTCTAACTTATTATGAAAGATTGTTTTTGTTACGTATTATGGGAATTTTGTTATGCCTATGACAAGCTTTATGGTGTAAATTTGGATTGAATCCTTATAGCTAGACATATTATAAATATTATATACAAAAATAATTTAAGTTAGAATAATTGATAGGACTAAAGCAAAAGGTAGTGTTCCTTGGAATTATTGCTTATCTTATCACAGGCATACTTTTCAGCAGAGATGGTGAAGATTTTTCTAGATTTAGATATTTAAAAATAGGTAAATATAGATTATACGAGGTTAATTGAAAGTTATTATACTGGCTGGTGGATTTGGTACTAGACTTGGTAATATAACTGGGGTAATACCTAAACCTATGGTAAAAATTGGAAACAAGCCAATACTTTGGCATATAATGAAGATATATTCGCATTATGGTTTTAATGATTTCATAATTGCCCTTGGGTATAAGGGTGATGTAATAAAAAATTACTTTTGTCAATATAATATTATAAGTAATGATTTTTTAGTAGATATGTCTGACAATAACATAAAACTTCTTAGTTCCCATGATGAGCGAGAATGGAAAGTTATGCTTGTAGATGCTGTGTTAAATACTTTAAAAGGTGCGAGAATAAAGAGAGTTGAAAAATATTTAGATTCAGATATTAACATGGTTACCTATGGTGATGTGTTGCAGATATTAATATAAAAGAATTAGTAAGGTTTCATAAATCACATGAAAAAATTGTTACTATTACAGGTGTTCACCCACCTGCACGTTTTGGAGAATTAATTGAAAAAAATGGAAGATTAATTTCAATTAAAGAGAAACCCCAAACATCTGTAGGTTTAATAAACGGTGGGTTCATGGTATTTAATAGAAAACTATTGAATTATCTTTCCCCAGACGAGCAATGTGATTTGGAAGCCGGAGTATTAGAAGATTTATCTAAAACTGGTGAAATAACAGTTTATAAACACCAGGGACATTGGGAATGCGTAGATTATGCTCGAGATCTTGCTCATTTGAATAAGTTATGGAGCGAGAATAAGGCTTTCTGGAAAGTGTGGTAATATGAAAAGAAATTTATTTAATAGTGTTTTTCATGAAAAAACAGTTTTAGTAACTGGGCATACAGGATTTAAAGGGTCGTGGCTTTCTATATGGCTAAATGAACTAGGAGCTAAAGTAGTAGGCTATGCTTTAGATCCTTATACAAGTGGAGACAACTTTGTTGTTTTAAAACTAAATGAGAAAATTATTGATATTAGAAATGATATTAGAAATTTTTTCTATAATTTGCCAGGTAGCAAAAAAGTAGTTTCAAGATTTTTGTCTGGAGGATAAATAAAATGTGCAAGGTTGTGATAGTTCAATATGTTTGCCCCCATTATAGAGTTCCGTTTTTTAGAGAACTTGCTAAAAAGGTTAATTTAATATTATTACATGGGAAAGGTGAAAACAGGGGTTCTTACCAAAATGCAATTGATATTACTGGGTTTGCTCATAAGAAATTATTTTTAATTGCACTTAACTTTTATATAAGAGATTCGTATATTCGTTTGTTTTGGTTTCCAACTCTACTTTTCCATCTTTATAAACTAAAACCTGAAGTTATAATAACAGAAGGGTTCACAAATCTTATTAATAATATTTTCCTATGGATCTATAGTAAAGTTTTTAATATCCCTTTGATAATATGGGATAGTGGACGAGTAAAAACAAAGCCGATGAGTTTTCTGAGAAAGATAATGGAGCCTTTAAATATTTTTTTGTTAAAACAATGTAATGCCATTATTGCATATGGTACTATAGCCAAAGACTATTTTATCTCTATCGGAGCAGATTCAGAGAAAATTTTTATTGCTCAGAATACTATAGACGTGGAGACATGTATTAGAGAAACAGAAAGGGTAGAAGCTAATCTGTCAATGATTAAAAAGGTCAGAAAAAAACTTAGTTTAGATAATAAAAAAGTAATTCTTTTTGTAGGAGCACTTGAAAAGATGAAAAAAATTGAAAATTTAATTGCAGTATTTGGTGAATTAAAAAGAAAAATTTCAGATGTTAGCTTATTAATTATAGGAGATGGATCATATAAGGAAAAACTTGTGAATTTTGTTCAATCACAAAAGATAAGGGATTGCATATTTTTGGGTAAAATTACAGATGGTGCAGGAGTTTATTTTTTAATCTCAGATATTTTTGTTCTACCAGGAAGGGGTGGGTTGGCTATTAATCAAGCAATGGCTTATGGTAAGACTATTATTGTAAAAGAAGGAGATGGTACTGAAATAGATTTAATAAAACATGGATTGAATGGTTTTATAATAAAAAATATCTGTGAGTTAAAAGATCTACTTATGAGCCTATTAAACAATGAACTACAATTAAAAAAGATGGGTAAAGAAAGTCTGAAGATTATTAAAAAATTTAAATTGGAAAATATGGTTAAAAAATTTGTTGAAACAATAGAATATGTAACAGAATAATTTTGATGCAGGGATTTCGCTGCGGCTTTTAGGACACACACCACCTGAAAATAGATTAAAAATATTACAGGAATTAAACAGGGTTTGTGGCAAATGTTTAGTGCTCACATATTATAGTAAAAATTGTGTTAAAAATATTTTAAGAAAAAATAAAAGAAGCAGAAATAATACTCCTTGGTATCCTGTTAGTATTTCAGAAATAGATTTGGAACTCAAAAAAGTAGGTTTAAAAAAAGACAAAGTTTACTATTTAGCGCATGGGCTATCTGAGACGATAATAGTACTTGTAAGAAAATGAAATTATGCGATTTCCGCCAATGAAGTTAAATAAGTGGTTAGCTATCATTTTTTTGTTGGTTACATGGTATATACCTCGCCAAACAGCGCCTGGTGGATTGTTAGATAATTATATCACTTTAAGATGGATAACTTTTATATTAATCCCGGTAATATTCATTTGTTTTCTATTATATAGATTACGCTCAAACACTAAGATACATGTAGCGAACATATTATTCCCAATAATTAGTATATTTGTGGTTATAATATTTTCAGGTTTGATAAATCAATCCTCTTTATTAGAAATAGCATTCACAATTTTGATTTATTTACGGTACCCATTATTGTTTATAGTCCTTTTAAATATGGACATAGACAAAGATGTACTCAGGTCTTTTCTAAAAGTTTTCTTCTTTTTAGTAATTATACAAATTCCCGAGGTGTTTTACCGATTTTTTGTGATGGGCATTAGATGGGATCATGTTTCATGGACGCTGGGACCATGGGGGCATTTTGATCTCGGAGTTTATATGATATATGCTGCTGCATTAATAGTAGCTAAAGGTTTAGTTATACGAACAAAACTGAGCCACATTATTCTGATACTATGTTTCTTTTTAGTTGCATTAATGGGAGAAATAAAAGGTTTTATTTTTTTTGCTCCAGTAGTGACGAGCCTTGTGATTTATAATTGTTTTAAAAAGAAAATTACAAAAAAGAAAATTTATATTACTATAGGGATTTTAATTGTTATAGCTGTTGGATTTATTTTTTTTATTAATTTGTATGAAAAAGTATTTCCTGAGAGCAGAGCTTTAGTGGTAATATTTTCTAATCTAAAGACAGGGCAACTAGGTAAAATTGGCAGAGTCAGTGCTTTTTTAGATATAATGAGTAAGGTCGAAAAAAGTCCTTCCAATTTCTTATTTGGCTGGGGGCCTGGAAGCTCTTTTGCTGGCAATTACTTAGGAAGCAAAGGGTTGATTTATGAATTCCCAATTCATGCTAAAAACCAACTGGCAGAAACATTTGTTGATATAGGGTTTATGGGTATTCTTGCCTATTACTGGTTATTAATTAGATTTCTTAGTATATTTAAAAAACAAATAAAACTGGAAGATGATAAAGATTATATTATTGTTAATAATGCTATAATGGGGATGTGGTTCTTCTTTGCAATCCTAGGACCTATGTATGATCTTGTTTGGAGACATGATTCTCCAAATTTTATCTTCTATTTTTTAACCGCAGTCTTATATAATAGATATCGTAATATAAAAAATGAAAATTCTAATAATCAATAAATTTTTATATCCAAAGGGCGGGGATGCAAGATGTACTCTTGAGACAGGAAAGTTATTTTCTAAAAAGGGGCATAAAGTGACATTTTGGGGAATGGAGCATCCTGAAAATCTAGATTTTCCTTATAAAGAATACTTTGTTTCCCATATTGATTACAACAAACCTTTAGGAGTGTTTCAACAGCTAAAAAATTCATTAAAAATTCTTTATTCATTAGAGGCAAAGAATAAAATAAATAGTCTTATTAAAAAATGGAAGCCGGATATTGTTCATTTAAATAACTTTGCTCATCAAATTTCTCCATCAATATTGGATGTTTTTGAAAAATATAATATTGCTACAGTAATGACCATGCATGATTATAAATTGGTTTGCCCTGCTTATTTAATGTTGCTATGTGATAAACCTTGTGAAAGATGCAAGCGTGGTAAATATTATTATTGTTTTCTGAACAGATGTACAAAAAAATCTACTACCAAAAGTTTGGTTAATACTTTAGAGATGTATATTCATCATAAGATTTTAGGTATATATAAAAAAATTGATTTATATATCTCCCCTAGTAAATTTTTAATGAATAAAGTTAAAGAAATAGGGTTTAAGGGAGATATAGTTTATCTTCCCAATTTTGTTGATTTAAAGGAATATGAACCTGTTTATAAAAATAAGAATAAAAGCATTCTTTATTTCGGTCGTTTTTCAAAAGAAAAAGGTATAGAAACTCTTATCGATGCTATTAAAAATTTAGATGTAGAGCTTAAGATTATTGGTAGTGGCCCATATGAGGATGAATTAAAAAACAAGGTTAAAGTTGAAAATATTAATAATGTATATTTTTTGGGCTACAAGGAAGAAAGAGAGTTAATAGATATAGTAAGAAAGTCTTTATTTGTTGTAATTCCTTCTGAATGGTATGAAAATAACCCTATGTCTGTGTTAGAATCTTTTGTACTTGGGAAACCAGTTGTTGGAGCAAGAATTGGTGGAATTCCTGAACTAGTAATTGATGGCAAGACAGGGTTTACTTTTGAATCAGGGAATGCTCAGGATCTAAGGGAGAAAATAAATTATTTATTAGCTAATCCTAAAATGGTTATCGAAATGGGTAGAAATGCAAGGGAATTTGTTGAGAAGAATTTTAGTTCTGAAAAACATTATAAAAAGTTGATGAGAATTTATAGAGCAGCAATAGAGAAACATAAATAAATGACTAAGATTATAAAACCTCCCAGATACAATCAGCTCTCTCTTTTTCTATTGGGTCTGGGTTTCAGAATTGTCAATAAGATTCGTCATGTGTTAATTGGCTACAAAACACCTCGACCTTTTTCTACTAAAGAAATAGAGCGTAGTGTAAGTTATTGTTTAAGAGTAGTTAAAAATTGGGAAAAAGCTTTAAAAGTTTACGAGGTTAATCAAAATCCTTTTGTTGACAAACATGTTGTTGAAATAGGACCTGGACCTGACCTGGGTACAGGAATTATTATTTTAGCTTTAGGAGCTAAAAGTTATACAGCGATTGACAAGAACAAGCTTATTAATGATACGTCGCAGGGTTTTTATAATGCTTTACTTAATTATTTAAAGGAACTACCTGGATATATAAAAGCTAAAAAGGCAGTAGATAATATTCAAAATAAGAATTTTAATGAAGAATTTCGTTATATATGGGATACTGATTTTAGTTTACAAAAGCTTCCGGAAAAGAAGTTTGATATATTAGTTAGTCAGGCAGTTTTGGAGCATCTTGTAAATGTTAGCGAAGTATTTAAAATTTTATATCATAAACTTAATTCTAATGCAATAATGGTAAACGAAGTAGATTTAGGAGCTCATACGGGTTTAATTAGAAGATTGGATCCATTAAATCACTTACGCTACTCAGATATGATATGGAATTTATTAAGGTTTGATGGCTCACCTAATCGGCTCAGAATGAGTGATTATCAAAAGATAATTGGTGGGCTGGGGTTTAAAGAGATTGAGACTAAACAAATAATGGTTTTAGATAAAGAATATGTGAAAAAATCAAAACCCTACATAGCAGAGAGATTTAGAGAATATTCAGATGAAGATATTGAAACAAAATCTTTTTATTTGTTAGCAACTAAATAATAAAAGGAATAAGATGGAAGTTTCAGTAGTAACAACTTATAGGTGTAACTGTAAATGCTATATGTGCAATATATGGAAATACCCTACCAAGGTTGAAGAAGAGATCAAGCCTAAGATTTTAAACAAGCTTCCTAATCTTAGCTTTTGTAATATTACAGGCGGAGAGTCTTTTCTAAGAGATGATATAGAAGAAATTGTGTATATTTTAAAGAGGAAAGCAAAGAGAGTAGTCATTAGCACTAATGGCTATCTTACTGAAAGAATAGTAGAAGTTGCAAAAAAAAATAAAGATATTGGTGTGAGGATAAGCATAGAGGGCTTACCAGAAGCAAATGATAAGTTGAGGGGAAAAAAAAATGGTTTTGACCATGGACTAAGGACATTGCTTAATCTTAAAAAGATTGGCCTAAAAGATATTGGTTTTGGAATAACTGTTTCTGATATAAATGCAAAAGACATGCTGGAGCTTTACGAATTGGCAAAAGGATTAGATGTAGAATTTGCTACTGCAGCGGTGCATAATGGTTATTATTTCCATTCATATAATAATGAAGTAAAAAATAAGGAAGAGGTAGCGGGTTACTTTAAAGAAATAATAAAAGAGCTATTAAAGTCAAGAAAACCTAAGAATTGGTTTAGAGCTTATTTTAATTACGGCCTTATAAATTATATAAGAGGAAATAAAAGGCTGCTTCCTTGTGAAGCAGGAACTGAAAATTTTTTTGTAGATCCATGGGGAGAAGTAAGACCTTGCAATGCAATGGAAGAGAGATATTGGTTTGATAGTATGGGAAACTTAAATGAAAAATCATTTGATGAGATTTGGTATGGAGATAAAGCAAGAGAGATTAGAGAAAAAGTTAGGAATTGTCAAAAAAATTGCTGGATGGTCGGATCTGTGGCTCCGGTTATGAAAAAGTATATTAAGGTTCCATTAAAATGGGTAATTAATACCAAATTTTTAAGGAAGATAAAAGTAGAAGATTTATAAGAAATGAAAATAGCTTTTATTGGTCAAAAAGGAATTCCAGCAAAATGGGGTGGTGTTGAGACGCATGTTGAAGAGCTGTCAAGAAGATTAGTTGAAAAGGGGCATAAAGTAACAGTTTATGTTAGAAATTGGTATACTCCTATAAATGAGACTACATATAAGGGAGTTGAGTTAAAACACGCTCCTTGTATTAATACAAAATATTTTGATGCTATAACTCATACTTTTAACTCCAGTATTAATTCTTTATTTAATTCATATGATATTATTCATTATCAAGCAATGGGACCAACTTTGCTTTCATGGATTCCTAAGATATTTAGGAAAAAGGTTGTAGCTACAATACATCGATTTGATTATGAATCTGGGAAATGGGGATATTTAGCTAAAAAAGTACTTAAAATTTCAGAAAAGTTTGCATTATCAGTACCTAACCAAACTATTGTTGTAGCTAGATATCAAGAAAAAATATATAGGGATAAAGGATATAATCCTACATATATTCAAAATGGTGTAAATATTCCTGAACCTAAAGAAGTAAATATAATAAAAAGGGAATATAATTTAAAAGGGAAGGACTATATTTTATATATGGGAAGACTTGTTCCAGAAAAGAGATGTGATTGGTTAATAAAAGCTTTCAATAGTTTAAATAATAGTAATTTTAGTGACTTGAAATTAGTTATTGCCGGTGGTTCTAGCGCTTCGAATGATCATGTAAAAAAAATAAAGAGTATTAGTAAAGGTAATAGCAGAATTTTATTTATTGGATATGTTTCAGGATTGAAAAAAGAAGAACTATTTAGCAATGCATTATTATTTGTATTGCCATCTTATTTAGAGGGATTACCCATTGCCCTGCTTGAGGCATCTAGTTATGGATTGCCATGCTTGGCTAGCGATATTCTTCCCCATAAAGAGGTTATCGAAGATGGTACTAATGGTTTTCTTTTTTCAAATAATGATTTTAATGACTTAGAAAAGAAATTAAAAGAAATTCTATTGTTGCCAAGGATAAAATTAGAAGAAATTGGCAAAGAGGCAAAAATAAATGTGCTAAGGAATTATAGTTGGGATAGTGTAGTTGAAAAAACAGAAGAAATCTATTTTAGAGTTCTGAAATCTATTTAGTATTTTAAATAGTTACAAAAAATACTAAGAATTTATTTTTTAAGGGGAAAAATTTGAATTTAAATACTAAAAAAGGGGAGATAACTTTAAAACTTATTTTTCATATATTAGTAAAGAATAAATTTTGGTTCTTAATTACTTTTTTAATTGTCTTTACTGGAGGTTTAATATTTTCCCTTATAAGTACATACCCGCATAGTATAGATGCTTCAATTAAGTTAACAGATAATTACAAATATTATGATGATTTTTTGTTAGAGAACTTTCCTGAAAAAACTGAAAATTTATGGTTATATAAAGAATCTGAAATAAAGGATAAAGAAATTAAGATTTTGGATTCTATGCAAAGTGAGATTTTAAGTGATAATTTTTTAAAGGAATTAAAAAGGCAGTTAAGTTTTGATATTAGCTTGGAAAAACTAAAAAAATCTATTTATTCTTTTAGGGAAAACAGTAGAAACTTGACAGTTAAAATAGTTTATAATGATCCGGAAAAAACATTTGAAATCGCAAATGAATTAATAGAATTGTTAAAGATAAATAAAGAATCTGAATTGGATTCTGTTTATAATCTATTGCTTGGAGAAATGAATAAGAAAATTGAAGAAGTCTCAACAGAATTTGAAACAGAAGATTCTGAAATTGACAATAAAGGTTTAGATTCCAATCATGAATTTTATAATGATTTAACAAAGACAAAGATGATTTTATTAGAAAATAAAGAATATTTTGTAAACAGGATAAGTCTGGTTGAAGAAAAACAAATCTCAGATGTTTATAAATATACAAGTAAAAGTAAAAATATTATTTTTAGCTTAATTCTCGGTGTTTTCTTAGCATTAATAGTTACATATTCAAGATATTTCTATAAATGTATAAAAAATAATTAGGTATTTTAGGAGTTTAAATTTTGAAAAAAAATTTATATAAGAATATCCTCTATTTTCTAATAGCACTTCCTGGTTTAGTTCTGTTAATGAATAAATATCAATATGTTGGTATATCTTCTTTTATATTAATCTTAATCTTAGGGTTGGTATTCTTATTCTACAAAAAATCTATAACACAATACCATTTTGAAATATTATTTATATTATCAATTATCTATATCTATTTTATCCTGAGCTATTTTATTTCCAACCAGACTGCAGATAATTTTTTTTCTTACAGCTTTTTAAGACATGACGGTAACTTCTTTTTTAATTACCTCCCATTTTTTGCATTAGCCATTCCTTATTTTAACTACAGGAAAGTAACAAATATTTTTTTTAAATTTATTTTTTTTACCTTTACTTTAGCTTCAATTATCGGATTAACAGAATATTTTACAAAAAGGTTTGATTTGTTTTTTGGCATTCAAAATAGGGAAGAAGTATTTTTAGTTTTAAACAATGCCCACAATGCTACCGGGTCTGTGTATACTGTGGTATGTATTTTTTTATTAGCCTTTTCTTTATTGGAAAATAAAAAATATGTAAAGGTAATATATTTTTCGGCATTGTTTGTTTGTTTAGCGGGACTTTTGCTTACAAGAAGCAGGGGTAGTTATGTGGGATTTATTGTTGGGGTAGTAATTGTATTATGGTTGTATTATAGGTCATTGGTTAAGTTTTTTGTAACCATGATATTGATGCTGGCTGCATCGATTCCAATAATACTTTTTACTGGTACATTTGATAGGATAAAAATGATTTTTGATTTTTCCGAAGGTAATGTTTCATGGCGGTTTGTTTTATGGGAAAGGGCCTGGTATTTGTTTACCAGAAGTCCAATCTTTGGAATGGGTTTTGGCAGGTATAACGATATTAATTATATAAGTAGAAGTGAAACTATCCCAAACCTGAACTTGTTTGTTGGTTATCCAAATATTGCTGCTTTTTATATGGAACCAAAATATGAGTTTAGTTTTTCGCATGCCCATAATGCATATTTTCAGTTCTTAGCAGAAACTGGAATAATAGGATTAGGCCTTTTGTTATTTTTCTGGATAATTTGTTATAGGAAAATACTTAAGGGATATAATTTAACCAGAGACGGCTTTTCAAAAAAAGTTTTTTTAGCATCCCTGGGGGGAATTGCTTCACTTTTTGCATTATCTCTAACTGAAAATTATTTTTCTGCAACAACGGTTATGATTTGTTTGTCTATGACAGTATCTCTGGCTATTGGTTTGTCCTGGCAGGAGTCCCTTAAAGATGATTGTAAAAAAATAAGTAATTAGATTGGTGATTATGGTTAAGATGATTTTATTAAAAGAGTTTTATTATATAAAATAATAAAAAATTAAAAAAAGCAGGTGTCAATGAAAAAAGAAGATAATAAATATGGGCTGGTAGCTGTAGATATAAAAAATATTTTAGGCGTTTTTAAAAAAAGAAAATGGTGGTTTATTGGAGCCTTTCTGGTAATTTTATTTATAGGATTAATTTTTAATTTTTTTATTGCCAGAGATTATCAGTATAGAGCCAGTACAGTTGTGACTTTACCGACAGATAACCTTAAATTCCAAAAAATAATTTCTGATGAATATCCCCGGGAAGCCAGTATTTTGTGGCTAATTAGAGAAGGCAAGCCAAGCAATAACTTCTTTAATCATCACCTGAAAGTTATAACCCTGGAAATTAATTCTGAAGAATTTCTAAATGAGGTCATTTACAATCTTGATATGAATATAAGCTTAAGCCGCTTAAAAAGGCTGGTATTAACCGAGCATAAGGGTAATGAGCATTTTTTTATTATAAATACCTTTTATAGCAATCCTGAAGATGCTGAAAAGCTAAATAAAACAGTAATAGATACTTATATAAAATATAAGGAGAAGAGTTTTAGAAAAGTTTATGATGAACTTGTCAGCAAAGTTGAAGAAGAGATTTTTACACTGGAAGAAGATTTATCCAGACTGTCTCTTGAAGCTGAAGGATATGCCATAAGCTTTAATAAGGAATTAATTGAAAATCTTACTGTTGAAGATAATATAACCATTGAATTAAAATCAACAGGATTTCTTCCTCCTGAGATGGAAAATGAGATTGAAAGAATAACCGGCAGATATAATTATTTAAGAGATATTCTTGATAATCTAAAAATCAATGAAAAATTTTATACTGGCAGTATTGAGATTGTTTCTGGTGCCGACACTAGAGTGGATGAAAATTTTACCTACTTTAGAAATATTTTATTGAGTGTAGTAGCAGCTTTAGTGATTAGTATAGTATTTATCTATATTATTGATTTTATCATTTCAATTAAGAACAAAAACAGAAGGTAACTTAAATTTTTTTATGAAACTTGCTATAGTACATGACTATCTAAATCAATATGGTGGAGCTG
>JAHLWJ010000393.1 GCA_019057975.1 Promethearchaeota archaeon
GGAAGAATAGCTCCACAATACTTACATTCTAAATCGTAAATCTGTTCTTGAGAGGATACAAATTCTCTTATGAGAATATGCTCCTTAAACTCATTAGAAAATAATGTTAAAAATGAGATAAGTATATGATGGTTCTTAGAAGTAGCGATTATCTCTACCTTATCAGACACTATTTGACCGATTACTAAAACATCATCTCTCGATTCTAATTCAGCTCCAAAATACCAGAGAATTCTTTTATCTGGATCTTTTGCTATTAATTGGAGGTCGTTCCTTAAAAAAATTTGTTCTAGAATATTGAAGTATAAATCAGGATCACCCTTACCTAATAATCCAACTCCAAGGCTTTTAATTGCTCTCTTCATACCTGGAATTTGAGAAAATTCTCTGATATAGGAACTAGGAATTATTTTAGGATTAATGGTTATTTTATCCAGCATGATTACTACTGGGTCTGAATCTATGACTCTAACAAAATCTTTATTATTAACATAAGTGACAATAGTTCTTATTTCTCCTTCATTACCTAATGATACAGGAGTAAAATGTAAATTTATCTGTTTTGAACTTCTTTCGTTTAATTCATCAAATTCAAGATTTATTTTTAACAAACCTGCTTCTTCAAAAGGTTCAGGTATGTATATAGTAGGAGGATAACTTCTGGTAAGCGTAAAAAACGTTGGAAAGCTAATTTTAATTTTTACTTCAGAAATTGGCGCAAAACTTTCATTTAATAATTGAATTGAAAGAACGTAATGACTTCCATAGGGTTTAAAATCACATAAAAGTTTTACTTTATCCTCTTGGTCAATTGATTCAAATGTGAATTTATCAGGCTTTTTAATTTTAGCTGCTACTTTACCTTTGAAAATTACGAGGTCTTGTGTTGAGTCAGGGCTTATTTTTTCCTTTTTACCAGTCATTTTGGTTTAAGAGAAATTAAGTTTGTAAAATGGGTATTGAATTTCTTATTTTTTGATAAATAATAATACGATAATTTGATTTATATTTTTTAATATTAATTTTTTTACTTTAATTACTTATTTATATTTAGATGTAGTGATGTTTGAAGAATTAGATACTCTATTTCAAAGCTCTACAATTAGACCAACATTTGAGAAAGTTCATGTTTTATTAGCTTTATTCATATTTGATGAAAATCGGGATGGTATTGGAAGATACCGGTTACAAAAAGAATTATTAATTGGCGAAGGAACCGCTAAATCTTTGATTAAGAAGTTAAATAAGAAGATCAAATTTATCAATGTAACAGATGAAAGAAAACGAAAAGGACATTTCTTAACCAAAGGTGGTTTAGAATATTTAAATAAAATTAAAAAGGTTATACCAATTATTAAAGAAGGTAAATCATCAATACTTAAAGATATTATTATAGAAAATGAAAGATTATATACTTATTTTTGTTTAATAAAAAACGCGGTTCACAAAATTTCAAATGGTGTTTCCCAAAGAGATGCTGCTATTAAAATAAGCGGCTCTGGAGCAACGTGTTTGGTATTTAATGGTAAAGACTTAATTTTTCCTTCAAAATCCCATTTAGAACGTATTGATAATGATATGGTTGTTAATAAGACCCTTCATACTTATTTTGAATTAGAATTATCTAAAGAAAATATTAAATTAGAGAAGAACGATGTTATTGCTATCGGATCTGGTGATAACCCTCAAAAAGCAAGGCTAGCAACACTTAATGCTGCTTTAACACTAATTTAAATAATTTGATGAGATTAAGAGATGAAAGTTGAAAAAGATATAATTCTAGTTTTACCTGAAAAAATTGTTGCAGAACTAAAAGAATGTAATAGAAAGGCAGCCCCTACTGAAGCTTGTGGACTCATTTTTGGAGATATAAAAAAGATTGAGACTGCTAAGGATGATGTCCAAATTCATTATATTGGAAAACAATTCTATTGTCTAAAATCAAACATCGAATCATATGGTTCATTTGCTTTAATTGAAGATTCTGATAAGTATTTTGAAATACATCAGGATGCGGTTTATAATAGACAGTTAAGAATGATAAGTATATTTCACTCACATCCCGTTCCTCCATACCCTAGTTCAATTGACATAGAAAATATGAATTATCTTGATGAGGATATAGGAAAAAAAAGAAATCCATTTAAAAATCAAATTTGGACGATTATGGATATGAGTACAGAAGAGATCAATGGATTTATATATTACAATAAAGAATTATTACAAGTTGATTTACAAATAAAGAATAATTAGTGTAATGTTTAGCTAAACTATTGAATCTGCTTGAAACCAGCCTTATCAATAGTACAGATTTGTAACTCAAATCCAGAGCCAGCATCCCTCGCTCTTGAACTTGTTATTGCCGTTTTTATAAGATCAATTCCCTTAGCTTTCGTCATATTTGGTTTCCAATCTGCTTCTAAAACACCTAACGAAAATGGTGAACCTGAGCCGAAGGAAAGGAAGCTGTGTTCTTTGTACAAGGTCCCTAACATGTCAATTCCAAATAGATTACCAGATTTTTCTGTTTGGGAAAAACCCCCCACGATCATCATACTAATGAAAAAACTACGGCCTGAGAAGAGTATATTACGGCAAATGCTAGCGATATATTTTGGTTCAGGAACTATTCCTTCATCCACTTCTTTTAATCGAGATAGAGCTTTTAATTGATTGACAACGTATTGACAATCAGCCACGCCACCAGCGATCGTAGTAGCTGTAAAATCGTTTATTTGAAATAGTTTTTGAGCTTGCTTAGAAGCGACAGTAAAACCTGCACTTGCCTGTGATTCAGTTCCAATTACAACACCATCCTTAACAATTATTCCAACAGTGGTAGTACCTGATTTTATAGCTTTTTCAAGTGCTTTCTCATCGATAATACTGTGATCCATATTATTATTTATCATTTTTTTATAGGCAATTTCTACTATAATCAATAACTTTTGATTTATATATTAAGTTAAATAAAAATTATTTCTATATTTATTTTTCCTTAATAAAACATAATTTAGTTCACTTTTTAAAAAAATTTTAAAGATATCCTTCTTTATCAATAATATTCAGTAATATTCTTTTTGGTAAATATTTTATGGCAAGAAGTCACTCTCGAAGTAAAAGAAAATACACAGGTAAAAAATATAAACATTTTAGAAAGAAAAGGAACCGAGAACTTGCTCGTCCTACAATAAATACGGAAATAGATAATTATAAAGTTAAAAAACACCGTGTTTTAGGTGGAAACGCTAAACTCAAATTATTTTCTACAAAGTTTATTAATGTTACCGACCCTAATTCAAATAAAACTTCAAAGGTTAGGATTTTGGGATTTGAAAGTAATGCTGCTTCACAAGATTTGAATAGAAGACACATCTTAACAAAAGGAGCGATAGTTGAGACTGAGATAGGTAATGCAAAAATAACAAGTCGTCCTGGTCAACATGGAGCAATCAACGGGGTTTTAATCCCAAGTTAAAATAAAATTTTCTCTCATCTTAATTTGTTGCGCGTAATTTTCGATTTGTAGTACAATAATAGTTATTCTTGAATTTTGATATTTTTTACATTTGCTTTTTTCCCTTCAATTATTTCGGTATTATTACTTCCGCAATGAGAACATTGAAATAACTGTAATCCAGTTAATTGGGCATCCCTAGTTAACGAAACTGCTGAAATTTTATTACAGTCTCGACATTTTATTTTTCCTGGCGTTATTGTTATTGTTAATTTGGCTCCTTCTGCTATTGAACCCATTGTAGCCATTTCAAAAGAACGTTGGAGTAATTCAGGGACAATAAGAGTTAATTCTCCTATTTCAAGAATTACTTCAGTTATTTTTTTAGCGTTATATTTTAGGGCAGTAGCTTCGGCTACCTTGAAAATATTGTACGCAAATGAAAATTCATGCATGGATATCGTTTACTTTTTTGATTGTAATTTTTTAATTTCTTTAGCAACTTCAAGCATTACTTTGGATTTTTTTTTTCCTTTAGCGTCTATTACTACCCTTCCAGGATCATCCCACCATGTTCTAGAATACTTATAATTTTTTTCAATTTCAGCGTTGTACCCTAAATTCTTGGCTGCTTTAGCAATATCACTGAGAGAGACTCTATCTATAGCAAATTTAATTGACAACCGCCTACCTTTTGATCTACTTCTTTTTGCATCAAAATATTGGGGCCAAAATATTAAGTATGGCTTTCGGTTTCTCATTTTTTTTCGACTCGGCTCCTACTCCTATTCTAAGATATCTACAAGCACTCTACTCAGTACCACTTAAACGGTACATCATAGGATAAGAGTATATCCTAATAAGAATAATAAGAATAAAAACTCTTTAAACAATATAAAAATTATTGGTTTAGATTATAGAATTCCTTAGAATAAATTTTAATTAGGAGGATATCTATTTTTAAATATAAAATATATGAGGAAATCTAAATGAATCTAAGAGAATTAGTAGAAAATCAAGCTGAAAAATACAAAGATAAAGTATTTTTGTATTGGAAAGATACAACAATATCTTATAAACAACT
>JAHLWJ010000394.1 GCA_019057975.1 Promethearchaeota archaeon
GCTTTATCTGTCGAGCGTTGATCCCTTTTACTTGGTCTAAATCTGACGTTTTTTAATATCAACTCCATGTTGTAATTTAAATTAAATCAGATTAGAAACGGTTGTTAATAAAGAAAAAACTGTAAACATTTTCAATATACTACAAAACATGGAAATGATTTTAAAAAGAATAAGAAAAAGAATTTTTTTATTTAATATCGTTATAGTTTCTAAATATTTTCTTAATATCATAAGCAATGTTATCACATGTAGCAAAATAATGACGTTTGCTTTCGTAATAAAAGACATTCTGATATCCTCCCTCTAGTTCCTTCTCAGAATTAACATAGGCAACTTCATTCGGAAAAAATTCTTTATAGATTGTAAAAAATAATTCCTCAATTTCAATAGAATTTATGTCTTTAGAAAATTCCATTGGAGATAAATAAGTCCAAATCCAAATATACCCTACTTTAGATTCTTCACATTTAAAATTGAAATGAATATTTCGATTTGAATATTCTTTATAAAAATTTTCTTTAATAATGTTACTTTCTTCCTTGAGCTTAGGATTTTTAAAAATGTACATATCAATTGTACTTCCCAATTTCTCAACGCCTGATTTTTGTCTTATTTTTTGGATTTTTATAATATATAACAAATAATATGAACTATTTATTAAATAGATTGATATCACAGAAAACAACAGATATAATCCTTAAATGCTACAAAACTTAGGAATGATTTTAAAAGAATAACGTAAATATTATAATAATTTTGAAATTTTAAAATAACGTATAAAAATTGGGAAAAATGAGCAAAAGAAAGAATCCTGTTATCGAGGAGTTTAAAACTATTCAAACTAAAGAAAGACGTTTAAATAAAGATATACAAAGGTTTAGAGAAGAGAACCCTAATTATGAGATATTTAATGTTTCAGTTTCGGGGACAGGGGGCATTTAGGGGGGACGTTTTTTCGTATCAACTCCATTTTGTAATTTGAATTAAATTAGTTTAGGATTGTCTATTTATAAAGGAAAAAAATAATATTAATAAGATTTAAAATATTCGAATGAGAAATAGTAAAAAAGTCAAAAAGTTTTAATTAAAAAATAATGAAAGGTATTTCAATTGCCAGAATATATTAATTTTAACCGTTTCGCGGAAAGGAAAAAATCCATGTTAATTAGTCGGATAAAGCAAAACATTCAAAACTTATTGGGTGATGAAATGCTCTCAAAGCATATAAAAGAGAGAAATTATTCTCTCCAAAAAAAAATTATTTTAAAAACACTAATCCAAGAGTTTGATGGTTCCGATGCTAAGGGTAAACCAAAAATAATTAATGCTATAAATATTGGTTTTTTATCATGTTCTGGGACAGTACCTAGACTTCAAGATAAGACTTTTTTAAGTTTTATAATTGAAAAGTTATTATCCTCAGAAGAATACTATGATTATGGACTTATATCTTTATCCTTTTTATTAGATGATTATTCCGAATTCGACACTAATCTATTACTGAATCAAATAAAGGGAGACAAAAGAAATTTAATTTATAATTCTATACTAAGAGGTTTGACTGAAAAAGCACAAATTATAATCCCAAATAATATATTAAATGAAATTAAGGCAAATGTAAAAAAAACATTCAATATGCCCGAAAATCTACGATATAGGAATTTGTTTTCAAAAATTTTTAACGATAATAAAGAAATTTTGAATATTCATTTAGAACATATCATCCATTCTATTAATCCTAATATAAATCGTATATTTATTGATCAGGATGTTCTTACTATAGTTAAACCTATATATGTGAATTTTTATTCTAATGAGCTACCCATTTTTAAAAAAATTGACACATACCTCAATAATAATCTAGATAATCCTAATTATTTACCAAAAATAATAGAATTTGTTTCTTATTTCAAGACAGAGCATTGGTCTCATCCTTTTTATAAAAATTTTTATAGGAAATTTTTTAGTTTAGTGTATAAATTCAAAGAAAAAGATGATATTCATTCAATTGGATTGATTTTTGATGCGTTTAATTACTCTAGTATTATTGATTTTAAAAAAGGAAAGATAATTGATGAAGATTTCTTTTCAAAACTTTTAAAAGACCTAGAATTTGAATATAGAACAGGTAAATCCCGATTGCTTAATGCAAAATATCAATTTATAGAATCCTATTTAGGTCTTAGACCAAAACCTAAACCTCTTAGACCAAAACTTCAAAGTTTTGTAAAATCTTCAACCTTAAAGGAAAAACCTATAAATGAATTTAGCTCTGATTTTAAAGAATATGATTTTGAGATAAATAGACAATTAAGAGAATTAAAATTCTTTGAAATGAGTTTAACACCTAATACTCAAGTCTGGTTGGAAATTATTAAAGAATTCTTTATAATTTTACATAGTTGTTATGATTATCCATATTATTTTCGAACTCCTGCTCAAAAATGGAAAAGTGAACCTAAGGATATGTCTCCTTGGGTATCAATAATTTTATTACATCGATTTGGAACAAGATTGAAAGATAAATCTGGTGTTTCAGGAGGTGACTCTGATCATTGGATTGATGAAATTCCAATTGAGGATAAATTACTTAAAACAGAAGAAAACTTGGATCATAAAAACATTCTTGAAGAAATCTATAATAAGCATAAAGGTCAGATTTTTAGAGAAGCTGGAAAATCTGGATTCGGGATATTATGCATTGCAGATATTAGAGGAAAAATAAAAAGTAATACTATTGCTGCATTTCCATTAAAAAAATGTTTTTATGTATATTATGAAAATAATATATGGGTAGCTGTTTTTTTACTACAAGCTTTTACTGGAACACCATCAAAAGTAAAATCAAATTAACTTCCATAATTGATTAACTTGGATAGTAAAATTCTTCCTTTTTATTCTCACGACAAAAAATAACTTGTAATGGCTCAAAGCGATCAATTACATCAAATTATTTCGGCGTTAGAACAGTTTCAAACGAGAAAAACAAACTTAAAAATATAGAAACAATGTATTTACGACAGGATAACGTCGAGAGTAGAAAGTATTATATCTAACGCATATTAGATTACTTATTCTCTAGGAATATTTCTTTAAATTATTATATAATTCATCAAAGAATTCTTTACCTTTTTCTGCCTTATCTTTCTCGATTTTCAAGTGTTCATGTATTATTTTATTTCGGATTCTTCGCCAATACTTTAATTCTTCATGATCTGTAAGTTCTAAATTTAATTCTCTCTCAATTTCATTGATAATATTATCAACTTTTAAATCTTTACCCTCCCATTTTTCCCGTTTAAAGACTTTTAGATGAGTTATATCTGCTATTTTTTCAATAGACAGGAATTTTAAACGGATAAACTCTTCAAATTGATTGGATTTAAAGGCATTATCAGCATCTTTTACAATTTTACTTATTTTTTTATTCATGTTTTTAATGATTTGAGGCATTTTCTTAAAGAATTCAAATTCTTCTTTACTTTTATAGCCGCTCTCATGAAATTCTTTATACTCAGCATAATTATTAAAGCCTAAGTCCATAGCTTCATCATATTCATCTTCTTTTTGAAAACCTAATTTCTTTGCCTTAAGATATTCTTCAAATTCATAAAACCCGCTTTTCTTAAAAGAACTATAATCTTCATAATTATCAATTCCTAATTCTATAGCTTCATCATATTCATTTTCCTTTTTATCTTGAAAGCCTAATTTCTTTGCCTTAAGGTATTTTTTATAATATTTTTCATTATTAAAATAAAATTTTTGTTCATTAAAATATTTTTTTTCTTCATTATAATAAAATGCTTTATACGCACTATAATCCTCATAATTTGCTATTCCCAATTTCATAGCATCATCGTATTCAACTTTTTTTTGAAAGCCTAATTTCTCTGCCTTAAGGTATTCTTTATAATTTTTTACAATATATTTTTGGCGTAACTTCATGAGGTTCTCCCAATCTAACTTCATGAGGCTTTCGTTGTCTATATCTCCGAAATTCATACTTCCTTGTATATATTCCTTTTCATTATCTCTTAATATTAAACCATTTTTAAAAAAGGATAACTTTACCAATTCCAAAATGATCTTGTCTTCTTTTATATTTCTTTCACTTTTTATAAACGAAGAATAATCATCATAATTATAATAAAATTCGCTTTCAATAAAAAAAGAATAATCCTCAGAATTATCAATTACCTCAAAATACTCTTCAAAATTAAAGAAACCAAAATGATTGGTACTAAAACGGCATCCTTCTTTAACAATAAAAAATCTGTATTCATCTCTAAAGACACCATCAATTTTATCATTAATAATTAAGTCGAGAAATTCTGAAACATCCATTTCAATATCATTTTTTATATCAGACTTTTTTACTTTAATAATCTTAGGATATTCTATTTGTTCATTAGTGTCTGATTTTTTATATTCATCCATTATTTTATTCTCATTGTATTTTGTTTTTATTTTTAATATTTAATCTAAAAATTTTGTAAATTTAAAGACTGTTTTTATATCCTCGTTTGAGATTAATGTA
>JAHLWJ010000395.1 GCA_019057975.1 Promethearchaeota archaeon
AAATTGAGATATCACCTGATGCTAGAGGTTTTTTTTTGATTTTTTCTGGATGATTTCTATCGTTTTCTATATCTCTTATATCATTAATAATATAATTAAAAGATGATGCAAGACATAACAGAATAAAACCTATAAAGAGAGGAAAATAGAGAGATGTTTTAAATAGTCTTTCACTAAAAAAAATCCCAACAAATATCATTGTGTTTTTGTAATATTGCCGTATACGTAGAAGGTTTAAAAAATTTTTAATTTTATCTGACATTGACAACCCATTGAAAGGTATAATTATATTAAGATTTATTAAGTTATTAAGATTCTTTCCGGTTTAAATTTCTTCAATATTTTATAGCCTAAACGACTTGAGAAGCTTGTCTCAGATTTAATTTGAATCATAGCACTAGTATATTCAAAAATAATTAATTCTATTTTATTATAAGGGATTTTTATTTCTTTTCCAAAAATATTTTTTAATACGAGAGTTTCCTTATCATTGTTTTCAGTTTTTTTATGATAGTTTTCAATATTTTGTGGTTTTAAATTTATTTTCCGGATAAATCCAATTTCTAAATTATTTACTGGTTTTTTTAGATAAACATATGAAAGAATTTCCTTATTTATCAACCATTTTATTATTTGTAATTCAGATTCTCGAAATTTTCGATCTCTGTGTATAGGTAGAGTTATCCTTTTCGGTTTAATAATCAATTCGTCTATAACGTATTTTAAATGTTTTTGTTCATGGTTTTTCGTGATTTCAAAATTAGTTAGGATTAACTCATAACCTTTTATCTCACTAGCATCTAAGACATCTATACATCTTGAAATCTTTAATTCTCCTTTTTTTTTGAAAAAAATGTCTTGTTCTTTAAAATTTTTAATGAAGGCAATTGAATTTGGCAGTTTAGTTTTTGAAATTGGCTTTAAAATTTTGTTGTTCTCTTCATCTAAAAAGATTAAGAAGTTCCCGTTGTGATTATTCCTATTTAAATCAAGATCTATCAAAGTTAATGGAGTTTTCTTCTCTAAAAAATATGTTTCATTTAAATCAATTTGAAAATGAGTATACATTGATGAATTTAAGAATTCTTTTTGATTGGTTTTTAGATTAGTAATGATAAATTGTTCACTTTCGCTAATATCATCAAGGAATTGAATATCATTTAATTTACCTAATATAATGTCATCAGTAATCTTATTTTTAAAAACAAAATCTTTATTAAGATCAAATTTATACACCTCCTTTCTTCTCAGATTTTCCATTAAGAAAGGGATATCTTTAATTTCAAATGTTTCTTTAAATTTTTTATTCGCTATAATTTTAAACTTTTGGCGAGCACCCTCAAATTTCTTAGCATATTTTTGTTGTTTTGATTTTTTTAAGCATATAAATGGAAGAATGGCCTCTTTACTTGGTTTTAATTCATCACCCAATATAGCTGCAATTCTTAAATAACTCGGTGGATGCGAATTAATGAAACTCCCTAGGAGAGAAATTCGTGAGGGTTTGATTATTGAGCGATTTAAATAAGTGGCTGTATTCATATAATCTAATAATTGGTTATCCTTTGTAATTTTCTCATCACATAGAAGCATGGTATTTAATCCAATTTCTCGTCCGGTGGCATAAAAGCTTTCTAAATTATATAGTGCTTTAGCAAGCTCATTTGCATATCCTGCTTTTTTCGCTTTTAAATCTGCTTTTCCCTCTAAAATTCTTACAAATATAAAAAGAAGGATATATATTGCTAAATTCAAAATAATGAAAACTATCATAGGAATCTGAGGATTTCCAAATGTATAATCGTACAGTGTAGCAGGTATACCTAAAAACATTCTAATAATTAAATCTCCAGTTGTAATACAAGTTAAAATTAACGTGTGTTTTCCTTTTGTATGTGCCAATTCATGAGCTAAAATACCATTCAACTCATCATTTGGAATTTGGTTCAGATCTTCAGCAATAATTGCAATTCTTTTATCAAAAAAAGAGCCATATGCCATGGCATTTAAAATTGGATATTTTCCATAGCCTACTTTTACTTTATCTTTAATTCCAATATTATCTTTTACTTTCCTAACTTTTTTTAACATATTGCTATCTTTTACTCTCTTGATTCCAAGCATTTTGTCTAAAATTGAACCTGAAACAAAATATATTATCCAATTCACACATATTAGGATAAAATAGATATTCATAAAAAAATCGAGAGTAGTAAATTGATTAAAAATCAATGGTTTATTACTAATGAAGTTGAGAGCCGTAAATTGATTAATAAAGACAACTACTAACCAAGCTATTATATATAAAAATAGTGTTAAATATGCTGGGCTCATAAATCTCCACACAATTAAATATTTTCTCCCAAATAATATAAATCCCATAATCAGTATAATCCAGAAAGAAAATGCAAAAGCGGTATCGATAAATATAGGATTTTTTTGATAGAAAGAAAGGATACCTGCAAAAAATATAACATTATAAGTCACTAATGAGATTATTAATATTTTATTTAATATTGGATATTCTCTTAATTCAAAAATTCCAATCCACAGATAAATTGAGAATGCCCCCATTAAAGAAGTTAAAAAGTCCTTAGAAAAGAAAAAAATGAGGAAAAAGAAAAAAGCTATTGCCACAAGATCGCTCATTTCACTTCTTTTATTATTTTGAACCCAATGATAAAATTCTTCGATTGTTAATAAATACAAGAAAATTGTTATTAAAAAACTCCAATCTAATAGAAGTTCTAACCAATCAAAATGAAAGAATATCTTATTCAATAAGATGAATAATCCAATTGATGCAAAAAGATATATTATAAATAGTAAATTTCTGAATAATTTTTTCAACTACAGTACCTCATTTTTTTCTCTTTGCTTCTTTTCGTTTTTCTTTTTCATTTTCTCAATCACCGACCAAAAGTATTTAATAGTAAGAAAATACCAAATTAATAATCCAGGAACAACTAAGAGAAAAGAAATTAAAAGATTAACCGGGATTTTTATTATACCAAACCCAATATCTTCAAATGGTAGAGGCATAATAAGAATATCAACAAAAGCTAGGAAAATTATTATAAAAACTAGTAAAATGATCATCTGCACGATTATCCCCCTTATTCTGGGAAACTTATATAATAAAAAACTAGTAGGAACAAAACAAATAATGATTGAAATAAAAAAAACAATAGGTTCAAAATTTCCTATGGAAACCTGTAAAAAAATTATAGAGATAATAGAAAAGAACCCACAAATAGTTGAAAGAGCATAGAAATTTTTTACTAATTCTGGTTCTGTTAATGGCCCTTTCGCTAATATTAGCCGGGGTAGTGTTAGTGCAGCATCTCTCTTATCTGATGCTTGGATTCGATCATCTTTAAGTAATATAATATCACTTTTATCTTTATGAATATCACTACTTTCAAAAAACCCGCGAACAGAATTAATCACATAAAAACTATTAAATATATGAGTTAAAAGTGCGCAAAATGTAGCAACTTCAAGTGAACCAAAAAACATAATACATGCAATCATCGCCCCCATACTTAGAGTTCCTACATCCCCGGGGAATACTTTTGCGGGATATTTATTATAAATAAAAAATGGGATTAGTACCGCAATTACAGGAATAGTAAAAAACACTGCTTCAGCAGAATTCCATATTAGACCGCATATAAACAGAAATAAAACTATAATTAAACATGTTCCAGAACCTTCTCCATTATATCCTTCCAGCATATTTACACTATTTATAAAAACGGCTACAATTACAGGTATGATGAGCGGATAAATGAAGTTTAATCTAGTTTTATCAATAAAAGGAATTGTCGGCGAAGATATTGCTATAAAACCAAAGAAATTAGCAAAAAAAATAGCACTACCACAAAAAATTGAAAGGGTAATTTTATATCGTGATTTTAATTTTTTTCGATCATCTATAAATCCTATAGCTCCCGCGCTAATAACAGTTAAGAGAAAAATGAGAGTCTCTTTGAATAATTCTGGAAAAAAGATCATTAGGAAAATTGAAGCAACTGTAAAACCAATAACTAAAACGATTCCACCAGATTCGGCTACCTTAGGTTGAGCGTTTTTATGTATATCATAGCCTATATAATCTTTCTTTTTCATAAATTTTATTAGAAAAGGGAGGATTTTAAAAGTTACCAAAAATCCTACTAAGAAAATTATTATCAAATAAAATATTTCTAAAAAACTCCAATTCAGCTGTGTAAGAAGAGGCATGTTAATGCAGGATATTTCTATTTACATTAATTAATGTTATATATTGAACATTTCCCCTTTTCTTTATATAAAAATAGCCCGGCACGGAATTTCAATTAACAAGCATACTTGTTAATATTCGAACCGTGGTCACGGGGTTCAAGGCCCCAGATGCTTGGCCACTACACCACCGGGCTCTTTTTTTATAAATTAAATGGTTTAAGGTTTTGATTAAAAAATTCTTCATCTAATAAATTTTTATTGATTTTAAGGAATTCAATTTCTTTTTTTTTATCTCTAAATTGATCTGG
>JAHLWJ010000396.1 GCA_019057975.1 Promethearchaeota archaeon
AGAGGACTTTACGTGTCCAAGCTGTTCACATCCAAGAGCGTATTTCAGAAAAAAATGTGAAGAATTCTAAATTCAGAATTTGTCTTATAAAATTTAAACAAAATAATTAAATAACAAACTTGTAGTTATTAAAAACAACTACTATCTAAACTAACAAGAGTGAAGGCAATATGAAACAAAAAGAAGTGTACAAATGTGGAATTTGCGGAAAAGTTATAGAAATCCTTAATCCAGGCGTACCTGAAACAATCTGTTGTGGACAGGCAATGAATTTGATGGAGGAGAAAACCGCTGATTGGAAGGGCGAAAAACATGTTCCTAAAATAACAATTGAAGGTAATAAAGTTACCGTTGATGTAGGTATTTCTATGGGAACGCCTCATCCTATGACAGAAGAGCATTATATTATGTGGATTGAGCTAATCTGTAATGATAGCTGTTATAAAAGACAAATGTTAGCTCCTGGGATGGAACCGAAAGCAACCTTTGTTGTTACTGATCCAACAGGTTTGATCGCTAGAGAATACTGCAATCTTCATGGTTTGTGGAAGGGTACTGAATAATAATTTTTTTATAATATTTTTTTTTATTTTTATATTAATTTTTTAATTATAAAGATTTTTAAAATACAGATGATGTTATTACTCCTCCAGATAATAGTCGTGAGTTGTTTTATTGTTGTAATTATTGCGTTATTTAGAGACCAAACGGATTTTCTTTTCTATTCTATGGTCGGTATGCTTGTTGCTGCAACAGCTACTTTTCTATTATCTCCAGTTTCAATTTCAACTGAAGAAGTATTTCTCGCAGTTGATTGGGAGGTAATATTTTTCTTAATTTCTTTGTTTACAATTGTAGCAATTTTAGAAGATCAATTAATATTTCAGGAAATTGCCCGAAAGATTACCATTAAGTTTAAAACGAATACAAGAATGTTTTTCTGGGTGATCTGTCTTATATCAACTTTAAGTGCTGCATTTATTGAAGATATTAGCGTCGCAGTTATATTTATACCGATAATAATCAATACGAGTAAGAAATTGAAAATAAATCCTGCTCCAATACTTCTAGGAATGACAATATGCATTAATCTTGCTTCGACTTTAACTCCATTTGGCTCTGCAGAGAATATTATAATAGCAAATCATTTTTCTCTTTCATCACCATGGTTTTTCATGAATCTTGGTATTTATTTCGTTGTAGGTACGTTATCTACACTTTTCTTATTGGATAGATTTGTTTTAAAAAAAGATCTCGGTAAAATTTGGATTCCACATTGTGAAGAGAATGATGAACCGCAAGAAATTAAACATTATGAGGAGCATGAACTAGTCATCTTAGAAGACCCGATTGATACAAAAATTTTTAATCGTAATATTATTGGATTAGGAATTTTTTTTGTTCTACTAATTTTTATCCCTAATATTTTATTTGTTGGTTTGTTAGGTATGGTTCTCTTTGTGTTTATTAATCCACGACTCAATGCTAGTGGAAAGAGAAAACCGGACATTTCCTTTTATTTAACGAAAGTAGATTTCAAATTAGTATTTTTTTTTATCAGCCTTTTTATACTAGTTTTTTCATTTGAAAAAGCAGGAATAATTGACTTGTTGGAGATTTTCGTGTTGGCTATAACTCCTTCAAATTTGTTTTTATTATGTATTATGATATTAATTATTACCTCTGTTCTCTCGGGTTTGCTTGACAACGTACCTGTTACAGTTCTTTTCATTCCGATAATACAGGTTTTAACTGAACCTCCTGTTGGATTTTCCTCTATCCCCATACTGATAGCGTTTATATTAGGGATTAATTTAGGTGGAAATATCTTACCTCAAGGTTCAGCGGCGGATATGATGACTTTGGAGCTCTCAAAGAGGTATTGTGCTGATGATTTAAATTATAAAAGGTTATTGAAAGTGGGAGGTTTATTCGCAATATATCATATTATTTTGGGGATTGGATACTTAGCAATAGTAATCTTTTTATTTTTTTAGTCTTTAATTAAGGGAAAGTAAAGCTTGATTTTCAAAGTTTAAAGATTCTAATTTTAAATATTGTTTATAAACTTGCTGAGGATCGCTAGCAAACATCTTTTTGAATAGTGGTTTCAAAAATATATTTAGTAATCCCGCAACGATTCTCTTCATGATCCCTATCCTAGTGTCGTAATAATACTTCTTATCATCTTCTAACCATCCTTGTTCAAACCAATATTTATAATCTGCGTTAGTTTCATCTATTGCTATATTATGCAGAGATTTTCTTATTTTAAATCCAAGAACACCACCTAAACTTGGTTTTTGATACCTTTTTCCGTTTAATGCCTTTATGAATACTTTGCTTGTAATCTTAATTTTCTTAAGTATCTTTCTTTCTGCGCCTTTAATGGGCATTGTCCGTACTTCTAATCGGTGTACGAAATTAAATCCCCAAGAGTCAGCTACTTTGTTGAAATAACTTGTAATCTTTTTTGCATCAGCAATACCTTGATTACAAACTCCAATTGCGATTTTTCCGAAAAAGCAAGGTCTATGGAATATGTAGGATAACCTATCGAAAAAATTTTTCATGAGTGCAGGAACATGCATGGCATAAGCGGGAGCCATGAAAATTACACCATCTGCTTGATCAATCTTATTGAAGATTACATCCCGATCGTCATTTCCTACCGGGCACTTATCTTCACCTTTAAAAAAACAGTTCAAACACCCTCTGCATGATTCTAGATTAACATCTTTAAGATATAAATACTCGAACTCAACTTCCTGAAGCAATTTTAATTGATATTCCAGTTGTTTCATTATGATGGTCCCATATCCTTTTCTAGGACCACCCATTATAGTTAAGACTCTCAATTTTTATCCTCATATTTTTATTAACTTAAATAATTAATATTTGACTTTCTATTTAAACTTATTGTTGATTCTACATAGCGTGTGTTAAATCTACATAGTGATAAAACTGAGGTTTCACAGCATCTATCACTATTTAAAGCAATTTGACTACTTTAAGTAAGTTAAAGAATTACTAAAAATATGAGTAAAAAAAAAGCGATTATTTTAGATAGAGATGGTGTTTTAATAGAAGATAAAAATTATTCATATAAAATTGAAGATTTAGAATTACTGCCCGGAGTAATTGAAGGGTTAAAGCAATTACAGTCAAGTTTTATTTTTTTTATAGTAACCAATCAATCTGGGATAGGGAGAGGCTACTTTACATTAGAAGACTTCCAGAAATATAACAATTATCTAATATCTATTTTAAATGATAACAATATTAGGATTGAGAAAACCTTTTTCTGCCCACATAAGAAAGAGGATAATTGTGAGTGTCGGAAGCCAAACCCAAAATATTTGAAGGAAATAGCTGAACAATGGAATGTTAACATGAGTTCATCCTGGATGATTGGTGATCATCCGTCTGATATACAATTTGGAATTAATGGAGGGTGTAAAACAGTCTATATGGTAACTGGACACGGAGCGAAGCATCTACGAGATTTAGAAGTCAATGGAATAATTCCAACTTTAGTTCATTCTAATTTTTTAGAAGCAGTTGAAGAAATAAGGAGATTAAATACTTAATTTACTTACGATGTTTTACTTCGTATTCTTTTCTTCTTTGTTCATGCAGAATGCTTATTTCTTTTTTCATTGTCTCCACAACCTTTCCAGTTAAAGGATAAAATTTTACCCAGATGATCAGACCAATTAAACATACGATTCCCGGTAGAAGAGTCATACTAATGTTAACGCTTAAAGAAGCTGCAGCTAAACCTTGAGTTGCTGATAATCCACCTTCTATATCCACATAAATTAAACCAAAAGCAGTCATCAATGCCGGCGGCACCGCTAAGGCAACACTTATCATGGGTTTGCTAAGTAACGGTCCTATGCCTGCATAGAGCCCCTCTCTCCTTTCACCCGAAATTTTCCAATAATCGTAATCTATAGTATCTGCTCTCATGGGATTATGTTGGACAAATTCTCCGGGAAAACCTAGCATAAATATAGAAAAACCAACCGAAACAAGAATCCAGTTACCTGAAAGTCCAGCGAAAAAGCTAAAGAAACTCCCTATGGATAAAGCTCCAAAATAGAATGAAATAGATGCTTTTGTTGAGTATTTTTTAGCAATTTTAAGAATAATAGGAATTGAAATAAATACACAGAGAATTGGTCCAATCCAGAAAAGTAGCATATTGAATCCTTGCATTGGTTCTAACACCCACGTCAAGTAGAAGGGTAAACTTACCATCACTAAATTCAAGAACAATACTGAAACCCCGTCATATATTATATATACTCTAAAAGATGGATTTTTAAAAGCGAGCTTTATTGATTTAAATAAGGGAGTTTTATTTTCGGGAATGTATTCACTATGTTCATGTACGTATTTTGATAAAATTAAGTACGGAAATATTCCAAAAATTGCAATGATTACTACGAGTAATTGAAACTGAGCAATCGTTTCTGCAGTAGGATTTGCTAAGTATATAACAGGTACGATAAAACCAAATAAAA
>JAHLWJ010000071.1 GCA_019057975.1 Promethearchaeota archaeon
TTCCTAATAACCATGCTAGCGCTTTTGAGTATCTTAAAAGATCCTTTGCAACCCTTACACTTAGAATTGTATCAATTTTGTTACAAATATTTTGAGCTGTATTAAAATGACAACCAGAACATAGGCCCGTACTTGGTTTTAAATCTTCAGTGTTACCTTTATCAACCCTAGAACATAAAGTAAATTCTCTTATTATGGCATGAATATAATTAATAACTTCTGGAGAGAAAGATATTCTATTGACATAGTACCAAATTTCCATTAATTCATCAATAGTTAAAATTTTTGGAACTTGAACTAACTCATCAAACCCAGAATATTTCTCATCTTTCCCTGATAAAATTAATTGTAAGTCATGACTTGCTGGCATTGAAATAGGAACGGAAATACCAAACCTGTCTAAGAATGGTTGCGATAATTCGAAAGTTCCCACATCGTTTGGGTTTATTGTAGCAAAAAGACAAAATTTACTAATTGTTTTAATTGAGTCATAATATTTAACAGTACCCTCAGCAAGCAGGGATAATAGAATATCTTGAGCATAAGGTGTCAAACGATTTACTTCATCTATAATTTTCCAGAAATTTATCACAAATTGTCTCCAAACAACTTCTTCTTCACCATCTTTCATCAATTTTCCTAATTTTAAAGTTCCAATGAGTTTTTCTTCAGTTAATTGAGGATGACCTCTAATAATCGAATTTTCTATTTCATTCAGCGAAGTCGCTGTAAACATTCTTCCCAAAAGTTTTACTAACGTAGTCTTACCTCCTCCATGACCACCAACTAAGATCATGGCGGAATTGGGAACTAAGGCATTCAATACACATAAAGATAAAATTTCAGGCAAAATTTTAGATTGTACTTTTTTACTATTTTCAGCCACATATTTAATCCCCAATTCTTTATGATGAACAAAGAGCTGATTCGCCTGGATCAAATTGATAATTCTCCAAACTTTTTTCCTTAAAATATCTTCTTCTCCTAGATTTGTCGACATATCGATTATTCTCTTAAGATTTTCAATATTAAATAAGAAGCTGTTCGATTATTTAATTTTTTTGGATTATAACTTAAGAAGTTCATCCAACCTTTCTATAATATAATCTGGTTGGAATTTCCAAGAATTATAACCTTTTTCATATCTCATTTTATCCCTTTTTATTAGACATGCAAAAATATTAGCCTTTTTCGCAGCAATTATATCAGATATAGAATCTCCAATCATTAAAGCTTTATGAACATTAGGATCGTAATGAAAACGCTCTAAGATTGAGAATATTCCACTAGGAGACGGTTTTGCGGACTTCTGGTCAATCTTAAATCCCATACTAAAAATCTCTTGAAAAAATGGAGCGATATCAAACTTTTTTAATATAAAATCCACGACATAATTTGCAGTATTAGTCACGATAGCGATTTTTCTTCCATCTTTATGATTATAAATTCTTTCTAAAATAGTCTTAACATCATCAAATAAAGCTATTTTCTTTTGATTATATAGAGCTTTTCTCTGGTTAAAATCAACTTTATCATATTGTCTCCAAAATTTCTGAGCTTTAGAAACGCCCCATTTATGTAATAATTCGATATAATTATTTCCAGCAGACCAAAATTTATATCTTTCATCCCTCTCAGGTATTTTAGGAGCCTTTAATTCATTTAGTGTTTTTACTAAAATCCGATCCGCATAAGCTCCAATATTCCCAAGGTTAAGCAATGTGCCATCTAAATCGAACAAATAAAATTTGAACTTCATAAGACAAAACTTTTTTAATTTAAAAATACCCTATGTGACCTAAATTCTTTTTACTTTCATCTAAAGCATAAACCATTCCCATTGATAAAGTTTCTTCACTATTTTCCTTGGTAGATTTAGCTACTCTTTTTAAAGTTACTAGTTTTAAAATGAATACTCCATTACATTTTTTACATTTAATATGAATTTCTTTTGTTTGTTTCTTATCATCTTCATATTCTTCTTTCTTAAAAGGTTCCAATAATTCTGGATTCTCATTATCACAATCTTTCAAAAAACATTGATCTAATGAAATCTTTTCCATTCCACGGCGTGCAAGGGCAATAAATGCATAACTTGGAATTTCATCCCTTAACTCTTCTTTATTAGTCATATTTCATTTAAAAAAGCGTTTTAATTAATTCTTATTGTAATATTATATAGAAGTTACAAGAAATTAAATTATCAATATTTCATAAAACGTAAGTCTAAATTTAAAAATGATTAAGCTTAATTAGCTTTTATTTTTATATTTAATTGAGTTGACCTATGCCTAAGAAAGAAGAACTTTCAAAAGAGACAATTGAACACCTATCTAAATTAGCATTATTAGAATTATCCGAGGAAGAAAAAGAAAAACTTTCCAAGCAGCTTGGGGATATTCTTGAATATTTTAAGAAATTGAATGATTTAGATACAAGTAATGTTGATCCTACTACGCACCCCATTGAAGGATTATCTAATGTTTTCAGAGAGGACGAGCCTTGGGAGTCTCTTTCAAATGAAGAGGCTACTAAAAATACTAAATATAAACAAGATGGGTATTTTAAAGCTCCGAGGATATTAAAAAAATAGAAAAGGAGTATTTTTATTTTTTATATTCATCTGTTAAATTCCTTATTGCTTCTGCCATATCTCTAAGTGCTTGTCTTCTTTCTGCAGGATCCAGTATATCAAAATCCTTATCTATATCTGTACCGATTGTAGAAACCATAACTTGAAATTTTTTATAAACTAAACTACTTATATAGCGATCATAATAAGCTAATGCTTTTTCTAACTTGGGCTCGGTTTTAATTTCCTCCCAAAGCTCTAATGTTTCTAATGATTTAATCCCTAAATCTATTCGAAACCAACTAATTGGAAATAATAATTGTCGTTCTATTCCTAAATCAATGATAGCAAGGTTATCTTCGTCGATATATAGTTCTGGAATTATTTCTTCTTTAAAAATGATATTATCGCTCATGATATAAAGATTAGCAGCACCCCGAGAGGTACATACGATCCCTGTGGCAAAACCTTTTGCCATTCTCAAATTATCTGCATAATCTTCTAATTTTGAACCATTTAAATGAAGATTCACTCTTTTAGTTCCTTGGAATTCAAGTTTGATTTTTTTACTACCTTTTGCATCTAATAAAATTTTAGGAAATAATTCCTTCTCTCGAATCTTCTTATGAGCATCGAGTAATTTATTAACTATTTGGTAATCTAATTTTAGTCCTGGAATAATGGTATTCTGATTAAGAAATGCATCAACTTCAAAATCTACAATACCATAAAAAAGTTTCTGCCCATTCATAATGTTGTATATACTATCTACGATTGTTTGAACTAACGCCTTGGGATCTTCTCGAACAGAGTCATATTCCTTAGTTTCAAAGGTATCTATCTGATCAGTAAGTCCCTCTTCTTGGTAGAAGGCTCCCCAGCTTAATTCACTAAAAACAGAACCCTCAGAATATAGATTATGAAACTGATCTATACTTAAAATGCTCTTAGAACCTCCAAGTTCAACTCCTAATTTGGATCCAGAGGCTAAAATCGCTGAGGGAGGGTTATAAAATTCGATTGGCAATTATCAACACGTATTAATTTAAATATTGAATTGATTCATTATCAGTTTTTAATATTTCCTTCAATTGATTATAGAAAGACTTTATATAAATAATTAGTGGAAACATTAATAAGAATCTATAAGGAAAGATTTTATCCTTAGGCTAAAATGTATTTCGATTTTATAGATTAATTCAATTTAGAAACATTTTGTCGGTATTCAGAATACCTTGTTAGCATTGTCAAACATTTCGTAGGTTGATCCCAAAGAGAAAAGATAGGTATATCAGATGAACTAAATTTTTGCATCCAAGGAGATCTGTAAGGAATTGGTCCTGCGTAAAATACAGGGATCGAATATTTTTTCATAAGCTTTTTTATTGGCTTAATAACACCTATATCAATTAAGTCCTTCATTTTTTTCATTTGTTCATCTACCTTACTCCCTGAACTCTCAATAACTTCCATAATCTCATCAAAATCATAAATACCAAAAACAATAATGCTGTCAACTTCTCCAGATTCCATTAATATCTTTGGGAATTTAATCAACATATTTAAAAAGTTATCATGAAAGGTTACATCAATAGGATTAGTAGCACTCGCAGTTTTAGGTAATTCACTAGCCAATTTTTCTTGTAATGGTTTAGAAAATTCTGGGACCTCTAAACCATATAACTCCGCTGTTTTTGTCATCATTGCTCCAGGACCGCCTGAATCCGTAACGATTCCGATACGTTTTCCTCGGGGGTAAGTATTGAAAGATTGTGCTTGCGATAACGTTCTAAGGTAATATAAAAAATCTGATATTGAGTTAGTAGAAATCACACCTGTCTCTTTAAATACAGCACTATATAACTTATCATCGCCACCAATAGAGCCTGTATGGGACTTAATAGATCTTGCCGCTGCGTTAGTTCCCCCTGCATAAATAGCAACGATTGGCTTTTTTGGGGTAATTTCTTTTGCTAATCTAATAAACTCTTTCCCTCGTTTGATTTCTTCAATATAGAGTCCAATGACTTCTGTTTGAGGATCATCCTTAAAATATTCCATTAAATCTACCATATCAATGTTTCTCTCATTGCCAACTGAGATTGATTTACCAACCTTTACGCCCATATCATTTGTATACCAAGCTGTTTGGGCTGCAATTGTACCTGATTGACTCACTATTGATATGTTACCTCGCTTATGTGGAAGATAAATCCAAAATGTGTTAAAATAAGCATTTTCTTTAGCAGGATAGCCATACCATCCATTAAATATACCTAAACAGTTTGGACCAATGAATCTCATGCCATATTTTTGAGCAATGGCATCAATGCGATTAGATAACTTAATTCCGTTAGATCCAACTTCTCTAAACCCACCTGAAGTAATAATCAGGTTTTTTATGCCCTTTTGACCACATTCCTCCATTACTTCAGGAACTGCTTTTGTAGGTAATATTAGGAACGCTAAGTCTGGCGTTATAGGTACGTCTAATATAGATTTATATGCTTTAAAACCTTGAACTCTTTCTAATCTCGGATGAATTGGATAAATCTCACTAAAACCACCACCTGTAATAATGTTATGGAGTTGCATTGAGCCCATTGTGCCCAATAAATTGTTATTTGCTCCAAAAACACAGATTCTTTTAGGACTTAAAATCTGCTCTATAAAGCTTTCATTTACTGCTTGTGTATTATTTTTAGTCATAATATCCCCTAAACTTAACTTCTAAAAAATAAAATGAAAAAAATAATAAGAGCTTTTCTATTAGGGGATTTTTGAAGCTAGGTTTATCTTACCAACTTAATTTCAGCAGAAAATCCAGGAATCATTCCTTCATAATCAACAAACCCTTTTTCTTTTAGTTTTTTTAAAATCAACCGTACTCCTTCGAATTCATCTTGGCAGAGAGTTTGCAAATCTTTATAATTTAGTTTACCTCCCTTTTCCTTAAGGTTTTCGATGATAAATTTCTCTTCATGAGTTAATTCTGACATATTAAACACTCTATATTATATTGAATAAATAATTTAATTTTATTACTTACCAGTAGATCCAAAACCTCCTAAACCTCTTTCAGATTCTGGTAATTGTTCTGTATTATTAAACTCATATTCATTAATTTTTCCTAAGATGATCTGACAAATTCGGTCACCCTTCTTTAGTGTAACTTCTTTATTTGATAGATTAACTACAATGGCCATCCATTCATTCCGGTAACCTGAATCTATAGTTCCAGGAGAATTAACTATAGATATACCCTCCCATAATGCTAAACCACTTCTAGGAACAACTTTAAAATAATATCCCTCAGGGATTGCAGTTGCAAATCCAAGGGGACATCCTATTCTTTCCAAAGGTTTTAATTTATAAGAATCTGCTTTAATATCTAGTAATTCTCTTTTATTTTCCTCAGTAATAATCTTTTTAAAACCCATAATTCGCGCATCAGCCCCTGCATCACCTTGCTTAGATGGTTTTGGGATTAATACATCCCTTCTTAGCTTTTTTACCGGCACAATTATTCTATTTTTATTTATCATTGATTCTTTTGTTTTCTTACTCATCATTAATCATTTTTAATTAGGTTGAATTTTAAAAAACTATTCTTATTAAACAATAATTAAATATGAATAGAAAAAAAATCTTAAAATATTATTCATTTAAACAAAATAATTAATTAATATTCCATTGGTGAATTATTTGATAATTATTGACAGATATGACCCTAGAAGCGATAAAGAAGCATTGAAAGAAATCTTTGAAGATTTTATTGAAAATAAATCGTATTTTTTCTCACATTTTCAAAAATTTGAGGAAGAATTGAATAAAAGAACACTTAGTCTCCAATATAGAAATTCGATGGTTGTAGCCAAAGATGATGGAAAAGTTGTAGGATTTGGTACTTACACACTATTTCGAGATTATTTAGGAAATGACAGAGTTTTAATTCATCAAATTCTCACAAAAAAAGAAGATTCATTTAAAAAAGGCATTGAAGAAATGATTATTCGCGAAATCCAATTATACATTAAAAGAACATTAAAAATGGATAAAGTTTATTTTATTTGTCCAGACGAGGACGGAGCTCTAAGAAGTTTATTCTTAAAACTTGGTGTAAATAAATCCAAGAATATTTGGTATGAACACGAAATGTAAATCCTTCTTTATTAGTTTTCTATTATAACAGATAATAACTGTGAAGATTTTGACAGAAAATATAGAAGAACTCATTAAAAAGACAAAAGAATTAACAAATCAAGAAAGATTTGAAGAAGCTCTAGAAATTTTAGAAAATGTATTTGCAAATAACACTAATTCTAAAGAAGTTAAAGAGAGTCTTTTAGAAACTCTATTTTCTTATGGAGGCTACCTTAATGATGAGTATACGTTACAATATGAAAAGGCGAAAGATATGTTTAAAAGAATTATAGAAATCGACCCTTCTAATTATCGAGCACATTATAATCTAGGAATCGCAAACTTTAATATAGACGAAATCGAAAAAGCAAAAAAGTGTTATGAAGAAGCAATTAGAATCAAACCAGATTATAAACACTGTCTTTATAACATAGGTTTGATTTATGAGAGAGAGGGAAATTTACAGGAAGCATTAAGATACTATGAAAAAGCTTTAGAGATAGATCCTAAGTTTCCGTATGCAACTAGTGCAAGATCTCATATCTTAAGTAATTTAGATGATTTAAAAAAAAGCAGTGATATTTCAAACCAACGACGAAATATTGAACGATTAAAATCATTACTAGAAGTCTCAAAACGAATTAGAATTGAGATGATTCAAACGTTATTGAATATAGAAAAGGAAAAATTGTTTGACTTGCTAATTGATTGGTGTAAAAAATACCAATTTGAGATAGACGGTGATTTTTTGAACATAAATAAAGAAACTCTACCAGATTTATTCAAATCTTTTGATGATAGGGGAGCTTTAAGTTAATTTTCTACATAAATTATTAATTTTTAATGCAAGAAGTTTTATTTTGTTAATTTATGATGAATTACATAGCATATAATAACCACAATAAGGAAAATTGTGCCCCCTATAATGTATCTTACTACTACTGGGTTATCAAGTAAATCTACAATAGCATCCCACTGAAACATAGAAAACAAATCTTAATAATTTTAAAGTCTAGATAGAACTAGTTATATTTAAAATTTAACAATTGAATTGATAAGAAATCTTAATTAAGTGAAAAAATAAAAAGAAAAAAAAATAATATTTAATGCTAATTATACCTCTAATTGGAAGTTAACCTGCACTCTGACACGATAGATTAACTTATCCACGTCTTCTTTAACCTTGACGTCGGATTCGATGATCTGAATATTTCTAATACCACGTAGAGTTTTTTTGGCTTCTGAATATGCGACTTTAGTTGAATAAAACGTGAGTATTTTTATTCTTTAACCGCATCAGCCCAATTTTTTTCACTAGTTGCTACTAGTTGGATTGATTTATAAACTGGCACTCTATATCACATTTTTTTTAATATTTTTGCATGTTGTTTTGTTTTTTTTAGCAAGTTAATTTGTTATAGATTAATATTTAAATATTACTCAGAAAACCCAAAATTCTAAAGTACTTAATTAAGAAATACCTTAGAGAAAAAAGAAAATTCAAAAAAAAATGAAAATGATGTTTTAAAAATAAAATTTTAAAATTATAAATTTATGCATCAAGATTTTCAATTAGGGTTGCGATACCTTGCCCACCACCAACGCAAGCGTTCGCAATACCATACTTTGCCTTTTTATCTTTCAAGATTCGAGCAAGAGTGCCAGGAAGTCTTACCATTGTTGCTCCTAATGGATGTCCAATAGCACTAGAACCTCCCATGATATTAACTTTCTCTTCAGGAATATTAAAGGCTTTCATACAGTTTAAAGCAACAATGCAAAATGCTTCATTAATTTCCCAATAATCTATATCATCAGCAGATAAACCAGCATGCTTTAAAGCCATTTCAGATGCAGGTACGGGACCTCTTCCCATAACTGTTGGGTCTACTCCTGCGTAACCAATGGAAATGATCCTTGCCATCGGTTCAATACCTCTCTTTTTTGCTTCTTCTGCTTCCATTAATAAGCATGCAGTAGCTCCTGCATTTAACGGTGAGGAATTACCTGCGGTTATAACTCCTTCTTTAGTTCCTTCTCTTTTTTCATAACCTTCTTTTCCTCCATTTTTCTCTAGAAAAAACGGTCTCGATAATCTACGTAATCCGCCTACACCCTCTAAAGTGGATTTTCTTGCTGCCATATCCCTATCAATCATCATCTTTTCTTCTACATTTCCTTCGACATGACCTTCAACAGGAATAATTTCACCCTTAAACCATCCGGCTTCTGTGTTATCAACAGTTAAATTGTGAGCTCGTACTCCAAATTTATCTAAATCCTCTTTTGTAAAAGCAGGCATTTCTTCTTCATAAAGTTTCTGCGCAGTTTGGATCATATTAGTTGTGACCATGAAATCGTGCTTTGGTCTATACCATTCACTCTTTTTATCTATCATTTTCAAATTTGGCGTGATTTTGTCATTCTGCATACCTACTCTCGTCATGTGTTCTATGCCCGTTGATAATACACATTTACTAAATCCTGTCATAATCTCCATTATACCAACGTGCATTCCAGCACCAGCAGAACCACATTGTTTATCGATAAACATGGCGGAAGTTTTAAAAGGAAAGTCAGCTAAAAATGCATGAACCCTTCCTCCGTAAGCCCAATTTTCCCCAACTCCCATTGCGCTACCAACTGTTAATTCATCAACATCCTCTTTAGTAATTCCCTTGTCGGCTAGTTTTTCATCAAAGAATTTCATTATTAACGTAGCAAGAAGCTCATCCCCTCGAATCTCACCAAATACATCTCTTTCAGGTTGCCTAGGTCTAGAGCGGGAAAAAGCTGTACGTGCGTAATCTATCATCCATACTTCTTTTAATTCCATTATTTTCCCTCTTAATATATTTTTTAATGAATAGTTTTTTGATTTATATTTAAAAATTTCTAAATTAGGAAGTTTAAAAAAAGTATTAAACTTTTTGTTGATGTCTATTTTATGGTATCCATACAAAAATAATAAGAGATTATTAGCAGTATTTTTATTTAAAAAATTTTTAGATACAATATGCCTAAAACAAATTTAGATGGAAGTGAAAATTCTTTAGTTTCGATAATCGCTGGTAGTACTTCAGATAAAGAAGTCTATGAGAAAGCAGAAAAGATACTTAAAGATAATGGCATAAAGTACGATCTTCAAATAATCTCAGCACATAGAGACCCCGATAAATTAGATCAATATTTAAAATCATCAGAATCCTTAGTTTATATTGCTGTTGCTGGCCTCTCCGCTGCATTACCTGGAGTAATAGCTTCAAAAACAGATAAACCAGTAATTGGAGTACCTGTTAATGCAAAATTAGGAGGATTAGATGCATTATTGTCTATAGTCCAAATGCCTCCCGGAGTTCCTGTTGCGTGTGTAGGTATTGATAGAGGTGATAATGCCGCTCACCTAGCTATTAGAATACTAAATTTATTAAAAAACTAGAAATATTGATTTTAGCCATGACGGAAAATTTGATAGAAGTTGGAAAAAAGAATGCTGCTATAAAAGCTGTAGATGAAAATGTTAAAAATAATATGATCATTGGAATTGGTAGCGGTTCAACAGTAGTTTATGCCGTACAAAGATTGAGTGAAATAAATAAAGAAAAATCTATGAATTTAAAGTGTATACCTAGTTCATTTCAAGCTTATCAGTTAATAATTCAAAATAGATTAGAATTAGTTTCTTTGGAGCAATTTCAAGAAATTGATATAGATATTGATGGTGCGGATGAGATTGATAAAAATCTTAATTTAATAAAAGGCGGGGGAGGTTGCTTGGTCCAAGAGAAAATAGTTGCATCAAATTCAAAAGAAATGATAATTATAGCAGACTTTAGAAAAAATTCAGAAACATTGGGAATGAAATGGAAAAAAGGTATTCCTATAGAAGTGATTCCCATGTCTTATTTACCAATAATGAACAAATTGGAGAAGTTAGGGGGAAAACCAACCCTACGAATGGCGAAATCTAAAAGTGGACCACTAATAACGGATAACGGAAATTTTATTATAGATGTGGATTTTGGTGAAATTAGTAATCCGGGAGAACTGAATATGGATTTTTTAAAAATTGCAGGGGTTGTTGATACAGGATTATTTATTAATATGGTTTCGAAAGCTTATATTGGCTTAGAAGATGGAAATGTATTAACTCTTAAAAAAAAATAAGATAATAATTGTTAAGAAAATCTTCTACTCATCTTGTTGATTAAAAGCAAGAGATTCTCCACAGCTGGGACAGAATTTTTTAGGTTTGTTGATAAAATCCCCACAGAAAGGACAATACATTGATGGGCCTAATTGGGTTATTGGTTCAGGTGTAATATATGCATCTTCTTGTTTTTCATATGAGGCTTGGGAATAGTAATCCTGATATTTAGGTTCATATTTAGTATATCTTGTAAATCTTTTCCTTCTTGCAAAATAAATTGACATACTAGCTACACCTATAAGGGCAATCACTCCGACTACTATAAGAATTATCATAGAATAATCCATAGGTCTTTCAGATATAACTAAAATAATAATAAATTCATCGAATCCTCCTTCGCTATCATAAACAGTAATGTATAAAACACCCAAATACCCCTTATTGGTTGAAAAGTCAAAACTGGCTGCTGTAGACACTGATTTAGTTCCGGCAATTGAATTATAGTTCATTGAGTTTGGAATTATAAAAGAACCCTCGTATTTATCAGAAATCACTTCATAAGATAATTCATCAACTACAATTGAAGCAGGAAAAATGAATATAATATAATTATCATCAGTTACAGAAACTATTATTAAGTTTATAAAAACCCTCATGTTAGAATTGTCATCTTCGTAATTAACTGAGTCTCTAATATCTATTATGAAATCAAACGTACTTCCTTGATAAGCATTATACACTGTAGTTCCATCATCTGTTTCTATATCATCAAAATAAATTTCCGAACCACCGTCAATATTCAAACTCGAAGATGTTTTCAATATTTCTGGAGGATTATTATCGATTTGAAATATAATTCTTGGTGAATTTGGGTTAGTGTAATTTTCATTTGAAGGTGCAATATAAAAAATAACATAGCCAGAAGGATCTGTAAAATCTGGATCAAAATTATACGAATAATAATTAGATCCAGTATTATTAAATGTTATAGCTTTATTGACTGACTTTTTTGAATTAAAGAATGAGTAAGAATAGATAGATAAAAACCCGCTAAAATTCCCATATGTAGATTTATCGAGTTCAGCATTTAAAGTATTAGATTCACTGATTGCTCTCGTAATAATTGTATCACTAGCCGATAAACTGCTGATAATTGGGACTTTCGAATTATCAAAATAAAGTATCTTAGTCGATTTACTATAATTTATTGTGCCAATAGTTAGGTTGACTATAACTGAATAAGGATTATAACTTGGTGCTGGAAAATTATAAGTATCGTTAAAATATATTCCACTACTATTATAAGTCATATTTAAACCAATTGATTTCGTAAAGGATTCATTTTTTATGGTGATCACTAATGAATCGTAATCAGTACTAGTGATTGGAGATTCTGTAGTTTGATTCTTTAGATATATTGAAAGATCAATCTGGGGATTTGATGTGTATTCAACATCTATATTGATATTAATCGAGGCTTCATCTAGAGGTAGGAGAAAGCCTAAGATGTTCTTCAATAAATTAATGTGATCTTGTGAATAAGAAGATGATTTGTATTCATTAAATATCCAATGCAAATCTCCAAAAGCTAGAAACTGACCTTTGCCATAGGAGCTTCCATTATATATAGCAGCAACTGTTTTACCATCTATACTTGCAATTGATTCTCCATTATTTGATACACTAAAACTGTTGCCATACATCCAAAGAAATTTATTAACATCATTAAAAATTATTGGATCATTAAAATCTTGAACACTTTGAGAACTCACGCTTGCACCGATTCCATACCAATTATCATCCATTACATTTTCCTCATTAATCTGGATGTCTACTTCTAATGCTGAGAAAAGATCATTAATATTTTCAATCACCATGTCTTGATAACGAGTTCCTAGGAATAGAATATTCCCTTCTCCTTCAAAATAGTTCTTTAAATTTGAAATCTCAGATGGGCTGTAAGGTAATATAGGTGTTTGAAGTACTATAAGATCATATTGTGCTAGCCTTTCTTCTGTTAATATCGAATTACTTGTAACTTTATTATAATCTGGAGTCCAATATTCCATTTCATAATCAATTGAGATATTCATTTTGGAAATATCACTCATGGCTTCATAAAAACCCATTTGATTGAAAGAGAATTCTGGAAACCAATCATTTAAACCGTGATAAGATTCCATCAATATACTATACTCTGGTAATCTAATATCTAAATATAAATTAACCACATCATAAACCTGCCCTCCAGATGTTAAGTTAAGATCTATATCCCTAATTCCAGGGGTAGCATCGTTATTAATTTTAATATCTAATTCTATAAAACTTATTCCAGCGTTTGTAAAATTAATAGTGTTCTTATCTAAAGTAATCGAAACACCTTGAATACTTTTTGGTACTTCTATACTAAAATTATTATCTTTACCAGACAATACTGTTAAATTGAATTTTTGATGGTCTCCCGGAAAACGTAATAAATCATATGGTTTTACAGGTAGATTATCTGGAAAAATCTTAGCGGTATCATTATAGTCTGGAGAAATACTATTCAGATAGTCTAATGATGCCGATACATTTATTATCCCTGCACCTGATTTGAGATTATCATCATCGGCTTCACTGGTAAGTTTCCTTGCTCCTTCTAATAGAGCAATTCTTGCAGTTTCTGGTGTTAGATTGGGATAGGCATCTTTTAATATCGCTAGAGCACCAGATACCATAGGAGCAGACATACTCGTTCCACTTAATGGTATATAATCAGCATCACCAGAATAATCAAAATAGTTACCAATATAGCGTTCTTCTTTTGAAAATATTGAATCTTTTGCATCAGTTGAAATAATATTGACTCCTGGAGCTACAACATCAGGATACCCTAAATATCCAAATGTCGGACCCCAACTACTGAAATATGCAAGTTCACCATTTTGAACTGTTGCTCCTATGGAAATTACGTCTATACCAGAAGCAGGTGTTGAACCTGTGAAATAATCGGGACCATCGTTCCCTGCAGACGCTACGAAAATAACACTATAAGTGTCTTGAGCATTTGTTATCGCTTGAGTTATTAAATCAGAAATATATGGATATCCTCCACCGAAACTCATTGATATGATGTCAGCATCAGCCCCTCCTAAACCAATTGGCTTAGAAGCCCAATCGATAGCGTTAATAATATCACCTTCTCCCAAACCGCTGGCATTTCCGGCTCTAGCATTGATTAAGGAAACTCCAGGAGCGACACCACGATATTTGCCATCAGAACCAGTTCCGTCACCACCAATAATTCCAGCAACATGAGTACCGTGCCCCACATCATCGTCATAATTTGATGAATCTTCATCAGAAACAAAATTTCGATTAGCTACAATGTTTAATGCGGGATGTTCATAAATTCCTGTATCGATTACAGCAACTCTCACTCCTGATCCATTATAAGCTAAACTTTCTGCGCCTATTGTAGACAACCACCAATTTAGATAATTGTCATCATTTAAAGCGCTTAATTGAATAGTATTATCTATAATATAAGGATTTTCAAATATCTCTGATTTATAAATTCTTTTTATATCTTTAATTTCCTCTAAATTCATTTCCTTTGATAATAACTCCATTGGATTTAATTTGATAAATGTTCCTGAAATAATATCATAATGAGTAATAATCGTGAAATCATTGAATATTGAATTTAATATTTCTTCTCTTAATACTGGATATACATCCTCTTCAAAGAGAACAATAATTTTAACATCCTTCACATCATTTTGGGGCTTTGTTGGCAGATTAGTTAGGAAATGTCTAAGATTATCATCAATAATTGACATTTCATTATCCAAAGTTGAACCTGAAACTGTATCGCTTGATTGTAAATTATCGGAAAGATTAGAACTTAAATAATCCGTATTAATCGCATTTTCTTGGCTGGGGGTAGTATTATAATTATCATTAACACTCAAACCTAATGATACAGGAACTTGAATAGCAAAAACAGCAAAAACCAACATTAGAAAAAGCACTTTTTTTCCAGATTTTCTCATAGGCAACACAAAAAAGAACAGTTATTTAATCTTTCTTTTAATAACCTAAAAAAATAATTTGTTATAAAATTATAGATTCTACATTTCTAGAATAATTGATTTATGGTCTAAAGATAACAAATAGAGTTTGAAATATTACAAGAGAACATCCCTTTTATTATTATAGGAAATAAAGTAGACTTAGTAGAAGAAGTTACCCGTTCGATTGATAAAGATATTGTAAAAGATTATGCGGGAAATAAAGACAGTGTTTATATAGAAACTTCAGCTAAAACTGGTGAAAATGTTCAAGAAGTTTTCAAAGAATTAAACCACACTATATGATTAAGCGTGCTTCTAAATAAATATGGATATAGTTCAGTTATTACTTGATTAGCCATTTATTTACTTTTTGGAAATTAAATTCTATTTCTTTTTCCACCTTTTTAAAAAGTCACCAAATTTATGAGTGCAAATTCCTAACGAATTAATAACCGAACAGTTAATTCAAATCAATGGTCATGATTTAAAATGATAAATAGAAAAATTTTTTCAAATATATAATATTCAAGAGTATAATTATAAATTTATATAACGGTTCAAATAATGAAACTAATGGATTATCATAGTCATAACAGACGTTGTGGACATGCCACAGGTGAAATTGAAGATTACGTGAAAGTTGCGATAGAAAAGAATCTTAAAGAAATTGGTATCTCAGATCATTTTCCACTAGGAGCGATCTTAGACGAGCCACAATTTAAAGAAATAATTAAAGGAGTTTCGATGGAAGTTAAGGAATTCCCTAATTATATTAAAGATATAAAATATTTGAAAGAAAAATATAAGGATAAAATAAAGGTCCTAATATCGACTGAAGTTAATTTTGCCACCCCTGGAAGAGCTTTGACAAGTCAAAAGAAGATCCTTGAACCGTTTATGGATGATTATGATTATTTACTTGGAGCAATCCATGATATAAAATGGCATGAGTCCCCTGTAATCATATTGGATCCACGTGAGGGCTCTGAAGCTCTGAAGAAATATGGTATTGAAAAAATTAACTTAGAGTATATAAATAAATTAATAAAACTTGTAGATACTAATTTTTTTGATGTGATTGCTCATTTTGACAACAACCGTATTTTATTTCGTCCAGATAAACCCAATTATTCCCAAAGTATATGGCAAAAACTTTTAGATTTATTAGATAAGATTAAAAATAAGGGAATGGCTATTGAGATTAATACATCAGGAACTCTTAAAGGAATCGGTAGTCAATTTCCAGATGACAAAATTATTAAAGAAATAATTCAACGAGATATTCCTTTAATGCTAGGCTCTGATGCTCATAGACCAAAAAATATTGGATATATGTTTGAGAAATTCATAGAAAAAGCAAAAAAATGGGGTTTATCTCATTTATGTACATATGAAAAGCGTGAGCAGAGTTTAGTAAAAATTTAATATTACTTTAACATAAAACTTTTGTGCTCCGGGTCAACTCCTATTAGTTTATTCTTTTCTATAAGCTCATTTATATGATGTAATATAATATACCATTCCCAAAAAAAATGAATCTTCTTAATATCCGTAAATAGGGTTTTAATATGCTTTTCCGTGTAGTATACTCCTTTGAGGGTTATATCATTCAATTTTTTCGGCTTATCTGCATAAAACATGCTTAAAACTTTACCCTCATTAATCTCAATTTTCTTAAGAGTATCTCTGAAAATTTCTGGTTGTCTCATATTGTAATTTTTACCCACTTGCAAGGATCATATCATCAGAGCTGCCATGTAAATATATATTTTCGATTTTTTCAATGGAATTTCTATAGGCTTTCAAATCACAATGTTTTAACCCATACCAAGGGTCCGATCTTTCTATGCCTAAATCAGAAATTTTCATTGAAATCAGACTCTGAATTTACCTTTCCATCATATCTTTTTGCTCAATTTTCTGTAACATATGTAAAATGAGAATCTTATTTACACATTTCATTAAAATAGAGAAATAGTGGAAATTAGATTAATCAGTGTAGAATACATGCACTAAAACCAAGAAAGAGAAATGGACCTAGCGGGAATTGAACCCGCGGCCTTTTCCATGCCAAGGAAACGATCTTCCACTAATCCATAGGCCCATTATATGATAGGGATCAAAACACTCCCAAATAATTAAATTTTTCTATTCTAGGATTAAAGATACCTAATGG
>JAHLWJ010000397.1 GCA_019057975.1 Promethearchaeota archaeon
GAAAATATTCTAATAATTATAAATCTCAATCAATTTTGTATTAAGTTTTTCTTTATTTCTTTAATTCTTCAATAATTTGTTTTTCTAGACCTCCAGCTTTAAGAAGATCTAATAAAATTTGGTGAACTTTTTTACCCTTGAATTTTTTAGCAGTAGTTAAGTTTGTGACTTCAGCATTAGGAATATTAATTTCGATTTTATCTCCCGTCTTGAACTCCTTAGAAATATTATCAATTTCCAATACAGGCAGAGCGAGAGCAAATGAGGATCGATAAAAGATCCGAGCAATGGATTCCGCTATTATAGCAACAATACCCTTTTGTTGAAGAATTGAGGGTGCTGTTTCTCGACTTGAACCACAACCGAAATTTCTACCTGCTACAATGATATCACCATCTTGCACTTTATTTGCAAAATCTTTATTGATCGTTTCACAAGTATGTTTTGCCATTTCTTTTGGATCATTTATATATTGACTAGGTGAAATGGCATCAGTATCAACATTATCAGGAAAAACCCAAACTTTTCCTTTTAAAACATCGCTATATTTTTTATCTTTTCGTGAAATTTTCAATCACCTTTTAAAAATCTCTTGGATCTGTTATCTCTCCTTTTAATGCAGAAGCAGCTACGGTTGCTGGCGATCCTAAATAAACTTTTGAATTAATACTTCCCATTCGACCCTGAAAATTTCTATTTGAGCTAGATATACATGTTTCACCCGGAGCAAGAATTCCTCCTTGACCTCCAAAACAAGCACCACAACTAGGATTTGTAATAATTGCTCCTGCATTTATTAAAATTTCAAAAATGCCCGATTTTGATGCTTCTAACCAAATCCTTTTTGAAGCTGGTGTTACAATCAATCGAACATCTCTATGAATTTCTTCTCCATTTAAAATCTTTGCAGCTACTTCCAAGTCTTCATACCTTCCATTTGTACAAGATCCTAGAAATGCTTGATTAATTTTTATACCTTCTACATCAGAAACAGTTTTTACATTATCTATTGTATGTGGGCAAGAAACTTGAGGCTCTAAATCGTTAACTTCCATTTCATAAATCTTTTCATATCTCGCATCATAATCAGGTTTTATTAACTTGAAGGGTTCTTTAGTTCTCTCTTTAATCCAATGAACCACTTTCTGATCAGGAACTCCAAATGCAAATTTTGCTCCTAATTCTAAGGCAAAATTAGACATTGTCATTCTTGAGGCAATACTTAATTTTTCCATAGTTTTTCCAGTAAATTCTATTGACTTATAACTAGCAACTTCAGCAGTATAATCTCCAGCAATTTTGATGATAATATCTTTACTCATCAGATTATGAGGAAGATTGCCAGAGATATTGAATTTTATAGTATGGGGTATCTTAAACCATAATTCTCCCTTCAAGTATGCATAAAAAAGATCAGTATTCCCAACACCACAACTTGCTGCATTGAAAGCCCCATATGTTGTTGTATGGCTATCTCCTCCTACTATTAGCATACCTGGTCTGACATGACCTTTTTCAGGTAGAACTTGATGACAAATACCTTCTCTAATATCATAAAAATTAGCTATTCTTTGCTTCTTTACAAATTTTCGAATCATATCATGAATAGCAGCCCATCTTTCGGTTGGAGCGGGATTATAGTGGTCAAATAATATTACAATTTTATTTGGATCAAATACCTTTCTTTTCTTCAAGGGTTTAATTTTGTTAAAATCTAAAGAAACCTTTGCTGTACCAAAATGGCTCATAATCAGATCGATTTTTGCATTTATAATATCCCCCGGTTTGATGTTATTTTCTGAAAGATTATGTGCTAATAAAATTTTTTCTGCAATTGTTTTTCCAGTCATTTAATAACATCTAATAAGAATTGTATAAAATTAATTATTCCACAAAATAAATAAAATGCAATTTTTCATATATTTCTCCAAAATGATTTATTTTACATACGTTGAAGCGATTTTATCTAACTCGTTCTGAAGTGATACTTCAATAGGTTTTACAGGAGGCTTATCAAGTAATTTAGTAGCTTCCTCTTTTGCCCTTTTTCTCGCTGATTTGGATCCCTGTTTTCTCCATGAATCCCGAGTCATTCTGTCTATTATTGGGCTTGGAAGAAACAGTTCTTTTCTAAAATATTTCAAAGTAGATGGGTGAGAAAGTAATTCTTCTTTATCTTCATAATCTTTTAAAATTTCTGAAGCAAATGGTGTCCCATAATCCTCAATTCCCTTAATAAACCTTTGTACCATACCCACTATTTCATTATCAATTATTAATTTTTCTATACTTTGAGTAGATTCGAAGTCAAGCATTCCTGGACCTGAAATCATATTAATCCCTGCGAGACCTCCAAGCAAAGCACCCATTCCTGCTTCAAAGCCAGCCTGACAATCAGGAATTTTAGAGTCACTGAGCGACATATAAGCGTGTGTTGGTAATTTTAAGAATTTGCCCATTTCAACATCTCCAAGATTAATCATCATTGTTTCAATAGCACCCATTGGAGTTGTCCCATATTTCATATCAAATACAGCAGGAGAACCACCCCAAATTAATGGAGCTCCTTCCTTTGCTAATTGAACAATTACTACTCCTGCAAGGCATTCAGCACAATGTTGAGTAATAGAGCCAATCAGAGTAATTGGAGCACTCGCTCCCGCTAATGGCATTGACACAAATTCAGAAGGTATCATGCTTTTTGCAGCATCAATTAGTGATTGTGTAGTTAGATCAGACCATTTTAACGGTGGACTGGGACAAGCATCAAATATAGCTAATGGTTTTCGAGCTAAATCATCTTCCGAGGTTCTACATGCTAATAAGATCTCTTTCATAATAGAAAAACTTTCTTTTCTAAATGTCCCGGTCACTATTGGTTTATAACAATTGGATAATGCTAAATATAAACGATGCCAATCTTGAGCATTTTTCGGAACATCTTGATAGATTAATGCTGTGCTTTGAGCATCAATATATTTTAATTGTTCAACAACCTTAGAAAATCGAATAAAATCTTTAGATTGTCCATCTCTTATTTTTCCGGTATTTTCGTCAAGCATGAAAATAGCAGCTGAACCAGGATCAAAATGAACTTGATCATCTTTTAGCGTAATATGCTCCTCTCCATCTCTATCGAATAGAGTAATTTGATGAGGAACTGAATCTAAGCATTTATCTATCAAATCTGGGGGAATTAAATAACGCGCACCTTCATGATTTAAACCACGTTGTTCAAATATTTCGATTGCTTGCTGATTTTCAATGAAAACTCCTTGATTTCCTAAAATTGATTTGGCTTCATCTATTATTAATTTCTTATGTTCATCATCTAATACACTAATTTTTGGTCTTATTATTGGCATGTAATTACTCTTTCATTTGTATTTTTAAATCAAATCAATAATTTTTCGAATTTCGCTAATAGTCTCTGGCGTCGTACCACAGCAACCACCTACTATTTTTACTCCTAAATTTATCATTTCTTGAATATCTTGAACAAATTCTTCAATGGGTTGATCATAATATGTCTTAGTACCTTCTACCCTCGGTTGTCCTGCATTAGGTTTGACGGAGATTGGCATATCCGTCATATCAACAGCTTGCTTTACTAAATCAAGCATGTCGCCTGAACCAAGTGTGCAATTTGTTCCAATTACATCTACATTTTCATTTTCTAATGATTTAATGCATTTTTCTAAAGAGTCTCCCATTATTGTGAAGAATCCTCTCTTTGTTTTTTTATATGTTATTGAGGCAATAATAGGTTTATTTGAAACTTCTTTTACTGCCCGAACAGCACTTAGCATTTCTTCTAAATCCGAAATGGTTTCAATGTGAAACAGATCAACCCCTTTTTCTAATAATTTTGTCTGAGTAGCAAAACTAGAGTGCCATTCTTCACTTGAAGCAGTTCCTACTGGTGGGCGAAATTTACCAGTTGGACCAATATCACCAACTACTAAGCGTCCTGGAGGACAAGCTTTCTGAATGTTATCTAACGCTTTTTCTATAATTTCATTAATTTTTTCTTCAAGACTATGGGTTCTTAAATTTAAGGGTGTTGAGCCAAAAGTATTCGATTGACACATATCAGATCCTGCATCATAATAAGATTTGTGAATTTCCACAATCGTATCTGGTTTTTCGATATTTAATATATCTGGAAGCTTCCCCGGTTCTAATCCTCTTTTAATAAGTTCACTTCCCATCGCACCATTAAAAAGAATAATCTTTGAATTATCCTTTAACCAATCGTTAAACACCAATTATCTCTTTACCTCTTAAGATTAATTTTTTATTTATCAAGCAAAGATTTAACTAATTTTACAGCATCTATAGCATTTTCTGCGAATCCATCAGCGTTACATTCATTAACCCATGAGCTTGTTACTGGAGCTCCTCCTAATATAACTTTGAACCTTTCAAGTAAATTTCGTTCTTTTAATATTTCAATAATTTTTTTCTGACCAAACATAGTAGTTGTTAAAAGTGCAGAAACTCCAATAACATCTGCATC
>JAHLWJ010000398.1 GCA_019057975.1 Promethearchaeota archaeon
GGGGTGCCATAAGATAGTTCTGCATCCGTTACCAATGACCTTAACCTTACTTGAGCTCCATAGGTTTTCGTGATAAGGAGATTATTTTTTCCAATAGGGCCAATTCCTGCTAGAACCGCAGCATCTTTTAAAAAAAGTCCTGGCTCATAAGATATAATTTTTGAATTGAAGCCTTTTTTGGCTAAAAAATTCTTTATTCGATGACATTGATTTAGTAATATTAAATCAGCAAAGTGATAGCTTCTTCCTTTAACTTCGTCTCTATTCCAAGCATCTAAGCTAATATCATACAGGTGAAATCCGATTACAACAACAGTTTTAGAATTATTAAGATACGAATCAGGTCTATGTTTTTTACTAAAAATATTGAATTTAGTTGTATCAGAAAACCCAACAAAGTCTATGTCGATTTTTTCACAATATTCAATAAGCTCCTTTGTAAGACTGTTAATTGGTTCCATCATTCTGAGTTGTTATATCTTTAATTTCAACTCATTTGCCAATAAACTCTGGTTCTTTTTTATCGTTAATAGCAAACACTCCAATTTTAAAATCTTGTGTTTCTGCTGATTTGATCTGCATTTGTCGTTCGTTTTCAAGATGTTCTATCAATGGTCCGCTTAAAGCATCGAAAAAAAGTTTTTTCGTCCGCGCATATGTTAATGTTGGACCACTAGCTAATTTAGTTGCCATCTCATTGGCTCGTTCTAGTAATCTCTCTGGGTCAACAACTTCATTTACGAGACCTAGTTTAAGCATGTCATCTGCTGTATATGTATCACCGAAAAATGCCATCTCAGTTGCTTGTTGCCATGTTAATTGACGGCTAAGAAGCATAGTTCCAGCAAATCCTGGAATTAACGCAAGCTTGCTAAATGATTGTCTAAATTTCGCTTTATTTGAAGCTATAATTAAATCACAAGAGAGCGCAAGATTCATTCCCGCTCCTACAGCCCATCCATTTACAGCTGCTACTATGGGTTTTGGATATTGACGTAAAACAAGCGCAATTGTATAGAGATTTTTCAATAATTCGTCCATATATTCACCTGGTCTCCCCTGTTCAATACTTTCCTTAAAAGCTTTTATATCTCCACCCGCGGAAAAAGCTTTTCCAGAACCAGTAATCATCAAGCATCTCACATTTTCGTCATCCCTAAGCCTTTCTAAAACTTCAAGTAACTCTTTTCCCATCTCTTGATTTAAAGGATTGTAATTTGCTGCATCGTTGAGAACAATATTTGCAACCTTTCCATCTATATCTATTTTAACTTTTCTCTCCAAGTTTAATCACTCCTATTTACCCCACATTCTGATCATTTCTCTTGTAATAAGATATCTCATAATTTCTGATGTACCTGCTGATATTTGCCCGATTTTAGCATCTCTATAATATCGTTCTAATGGGTATTCTTCAGAATATCCCAAACCACCAACAACTTGAATCGCTTCTTGTGTAATTCGTACAGTGGCATCAGCTATTTTAGTTTTCAATGCTGCAACTGTTGCTCTTAAGTAATGACCATCATCAAGCATTCGTGCAATTTGCACCATCGCGATTCGATTTAATTCTATATCCATGAACATTTCGGCAAGTTTAAAGTTAATTCCTTCCATCTTATACAATGTTTTTCCGAATTGTTCACGTTTATGAGCATATCGGTAAGCAATTTCAAACGCACTTCTTGCTAAACCAACGTATTGAGATGCGGTAAAAGTACGTTCACCATCTAATCCATAAAGTAGCACATCAAGGCCTTCATTTTCCTTGTGAAGCATATTTTCGACGGGGACTCTACAATTGGTAAATCTTAAATGCGAGTTTGGCATACCTCTCCTCCCCATGTGCTTATAATCTTTGACCACTTCGAACCCTGGTGTATCGGTCTCAAAAATAAAGGCAGTCATTCCTTTGTGTTGTCTCACCTGATCATTGGTTATGGAATACAAACATAGATAATCTGCTACACTTCCATTTGTAATGAAGCATTTTTCACCATTTAAGATATAATGATCACCATCTCGGATTGCTCTCAACCTCATACCACCAATTGCATCAGAACCACCTGTTGGTTCTGTAATAGCAATTGCACCTAGTTTTGATCCATCTCCTATACCAGATAAGTATTTCTTTTTCTGTTCAGAAGTTCCAAATTCAATAACCGGTCCCGCAAAAAGGCACGATGACGCGCCATAAACGCCCGCTAAGGCATAACTAAAAGCAGTTAATTCCTCTCCTAAAATCGTGCGGTAAAGTATCGCTTTACCTTGACCTCCGGCTTCTTTTGGAATGGTCATATCAAGATATGGCATTTTCTTTAAAGTCTTTACAGCTAATTCCTTATCTCTATTTCTATCTATCTGTTCTGCAACTGGAGCAACATTAATTTCACACCATTCACGAACTTCCATTCTAAAATCGTTTTCTTCTTTTGAATAAAAATGCAACCTATTTGGCATACAAGAATATCCAAACTTCAATTCCAAGTCTTCAAAATGTATGTGTCCCGACATAATTCAATTATTATAAATCTGTCATAACTTTTTAATTTCTTTTTTTATAGTTATCAAATTTACTTTAGTAAAATTAGAATTCATCTTAAAATCAATTTTTAGGTTATAGATCTTTAGTTATGTTATGATTTTATAAGGAGAAAAGATACTAAATATGGATTCAAATCACTCCTCAATATTATCATTTTCAATCATTGCATCTTTATTGAGTTTCGAAGCGACAAACTTAGTAATTAGGTTAACTTATAAAAGAAGTAAAATTAAACCGGGTTATCATAAAAGATCTAAAGATTACTTACGTAGAATACGCTACTTAATTTGGATTATTTAAATTTTAGCATGACTAATATTGAATTATATCAAAAATAAGAAATAAGAGATTATTGATGTCCATAGTTGATTCATCAAAAATAAAACGAGTTGAAATTCTTGAAATACTTGAATCTCGTCAAAATTTCCTAAATCAAGTTAATGAAGCCTTTTTTAAAAGTGTAAGTTATAAAATTGATGATTACATACCGATTTGGGAAAAAGTAAGCGTTTTAAATCAACAGTGGCTTAATATAGAAAACGTGAAAATTTCGCTATCTATGAAAGAGAAGTTACTTCTAGCAGAACATCTTAGATTTTATATGGAATATAGTGCGGATTATTTGGAAAAGTTATTTCCAATTCCAAAAGATGCTGTAAGAAAACCAGTTAAAGCCAATAATGTGCCTTGCGAATGGTTTTTCCATAATGGAGCAAAAGAAGATCAAGTTATCTTATACTTTCATGGAGGCGGTCACATTATGGGGTCTTCCAATAGTCACAAGTTATTTACGTTGAAATTAGCAAGAATAACTAATTTGAAGGTTTTAAGTATAAACTATCGTCTTGCTCCAGAGGAACCTCATCCTGCAGCCTTAGAAGATTGTGTTTCTGTTTACAAGTGGCTTCTTTCCTCTGGATATCAACCTAAAAACATTATCATCGCTGGAGACTCTGCAGGAGGTTATTACACGCTGTTAACTTTACTCAAACTACGAGATGATGGAATCTCGTTACCTGCAGCTGCAATATGTCTTTGTCCGTCCACAGATTTGGCTCTAACTGGCGAGTCTTTAAAAAAAAATTGTTCCACTGATGTTATTTTAGGTGATTTAGGGTATATCTGGTGGGTTGATTCTAATTTAACAGGTAGGAATCCTTATGATGCCACAATTTCTCCTCTTTATGCTGATTTAAATAGCTTACCTCCCATTTTGCTTCAAGTAAGTACAAGCGAAATGCTGTTTGATGATTCCAAAAGATTTTTTGAACAGGCTAAGAAGGCGGGTGTTGATATTTCAATGCAAACATGGGATGACACCATACATGTATTTCAACAACACGATTTGCCTGAAGCAGAGGAAGCAATGGAAAAAATTAAAAAATTCACAGAAAAATTCTTGTGAATTAAGAGACTTATAATAATTCAGTAATAAGACTACTTATCCAAATAAATGGTCCATTCTGGTTTTAATATATAAAATTGATCAATTGCATCCCGCATAGTTTTTCGACAAATTTCGATTTCTCTGATTGTTGGTGGTTCAACTTCTTTCACTTCTTTTGCAACATTTAGGTCCCAATCAGTCTTTTCTTTCACTTGCTCTATAGTAATATTTGGATGTAACGCGTCCAGATACGCTTCTTTGGTCACGGAATCAAAACGCATAATACAAAGAGGTGAGATTATAGCTTCAGGACCCGTATCGGGAGGATATCCTGCTTTAATTCGACTATTATAGCCTTTTAAATATCCAGGATCAGTGATAAAATCCAATTTATTAATAAATCTATATTTTGAATGGTCATCTACAAGATAGATCACTTTTTTTGATAAGCCTGCGATTTCTGTAGCTCCACCACCTCCTGGTAATCGATAAATTGGCTTTTGATAAGGGCCAATTACAGTGGTATTGCAGTTTCCATACTTATCAATACTAGATGTACTTAATAGTGCCA
>JAHLWJ010000399.1 GCA_019057975.1 Promethearchaeota archaeon
GCAACATTAGAAGTATATTTAAAAAATCAAGAAATAATCATTAAAAGTCTCTGTAATAAACTTAAAAGTGACGGAAGCGTTTGTTGGGAAGTCGGAAATTACGTAAATAATGGCGAAATTTATCCGTTAGATATTTTCTTCTATAGCATTTTCAAAAAACTAGGTATGCAATTGAGGAATAGAATGGTATGGCATTTTGGACACGGGTTACATTGTAAAAATCGATTTTCAGGAAGGTATGAGACAATTCTTTGGTTTACAAAAACGGATAATTATATTTTCAATTTAGATTCGATAAGAGTCCCCGCCAAATATCCTGGGAAGCGAGCTTATAAAGGTCCAAATAAGGGTAAACTTTCGGGAAATCCATTAGGAAAAAATCCTTCGGATGTTTGGAAAATAATAGAAGACGACTGGAGTACTGCTTTCTGGGAGTTTCCAAATGTAAAATCAAATCACCCCGAAAAAACGATTCATCCTTGCCAATTTCCAATAGAACTAGTAGAGAGGTGTATTCTTGCTCTCACAAATGAAGGTGATTATGTTTTAGATCCTTTTTGCGGAGTAGGGACGACCGTAGTTGCTGGACTGAAGCATTCTCGAAAGGTTATTGGAGTGGATAAAGAACGAGACTATATTAAAGTTGCTCAGCGAAGAATTGAGCAATTTTTTGAAGGAGATTTAAAAGCTAGACCCTTAGGAAAAAAGGTGCATCAACCTACAGGGCGCGAGAAAGTAGCTAAAATTCCTCCTGAATGGCAAGACTATAAAAAATAAAATTATTGGATGCATCAACAACAATTTTGTAATAACATCAATTCCCTAATCCTTTATAACATAATTATCAACTTTTTAAAATAGGATCTATTGTAATATTGTATGGAACAAGAAAATATTGAAATTTATCGAAAATTACAGAAACATCTAGATAAGATGCCGGTTGGCTATCCAGCTACTGAATCTGGTATTGAAATTAAAATTTTGAAACATCTTTTCACTCCAGAACAAGTTAGAATCTCGCTAAAATTGAATTTCATGGCTGAACCGCTTCCCAAAATTTATAGGAAATTGAAAAAAAGTGGATTCTCCATGGAAGAATTAGAGAAAAAACTGGATATAATGTATTTCGATGGCTTAATTAATCGGGGAATCGTAAACGATGGAGAATCAGACATTAAGTATTATGGTAGTGCCCCTTACGTAATAGGCTTTTTTGAATACCAATTGAATAGATTAACGCCCGAGTTTTTCAAAGACTCCCATCAATACACACGTGAAACTTTTTTTAAAGAAGAGTATAATAAGACAGGTGTCCCTCAATTACGCGTAATACCTTTAGAACAAACCGTGGATTATGAACAATCTATTGCTCAATACGACGATTTGAAAGCACTTATTGATACTGTTGGTGAACCAATTGGAGTAATGGAATGTATTTGTCGAAAGGGCGCAGATCTCATCGGAGAGCCATGTAAAAAAACGAAATTAATTGAATCTTGCTTTGTATTTAGAGGTGGTGCTAAGAGTTTCATAGAGAAAGGTTTAGCACGAGAGATATCAAAAGAGGAAGCGTTAAAACTCTTAGAAAAAGCCGAAGAAGATGGTTTAGTGCTACAACCAGGAAATTCTCAGAAGCCAATGAATATTTGTACCTGTTGTGGCTGCTGCTGTGGCGTACTCTCAAGCCAAAAACAAATATCGGAGCTTTCTCAATTTTTTGCGACTAATTATTATGCTGAAGTTGATCCTGAATTATGCATAGGATGTGGGATATGTGAAGATAGATGTAATTTGGATGCTATTAATATTGAAAACGATATTTCAGAAGTGAACAAAGCCAGATGTATTGGTTGTGGGGTTTGCGTTCCAACTTGCACATCCGAGGCAATATCACTGATCAAAAAAGAAGAAGAGACACTACCTCCAAAGAATACGATGGCAACTTACACAAAAATCATGAATAAAAAAGCGGAATTAGCAAGAGCTGCAAAAACTTCTGTTTCCTAATTTTTGTTTTTAAAGGGAAAAGGTGAAATTTTGGGATTACCCGGCATTACAAGGGAGGAAATGGTCGAAGTAGACCGTAAAATGGTTGAAGATTTTAAAATCCCGATTGAACTAATGATGGAACTCGCAGGTTTAAATCTAGCAAAACTAGCTCTAATTCTGTCAAATGATAAAGAGGTTAACTATGTGATAATTGCCGGCTCAGGAAATAACGCTGGAGGTGGCATCGTTGCAGCAAGGCGTTTAGCTTCTTGGGGATTAAACGCTCAAGTTATCTTTCCTATGGGTGTAGATAAACTTAAAAACATTCCTAAAGAACAGCTTATACGTGCAGAACAATTGGGAATCGAAATCGTTTATGAATTACCGGATAATTCTTCTGATTTTAAGGAAAATAGTTTCTTTATAGATGCTTATCTCGGATATGGGTTCACTTCTCGACAAAATGATATTTCTGAAAAGGTTTTTAATTTTCTTTCAAATATAAATACTTTACTTTCTTTAGATATTCCTTCGGGATTGGATGCAACAACGGGAATCAGTTATTCGAATATCAATCCAATGGCAACCTTAACGTTAGGGTTCGTTAAAAAAGGTTTGCTCATCACAGAACAAAAAAACATTGGAGAATTGTATGTTGCTGACATAGGCATTCCAATAAGAATATATTATGAAATCTTAAGAAATCATTGGAATCTGATTTATAAAAAAATTAGTTTAGAAAAGCTTTATTTGACATTTGAAAATAGCTCCATTCAGAAAGTGAAAATTTATAAAAACCAATTCTTGGAAAAGAGTTATTGGACAATTTCCTAAATAGTTTTTCCGAATGAATGTCTATTTTTAAAATTAAATAATTATATTTTTAAAGGATTCGAGTTTTACAAAATTAGCTCATATTCTATAATAACTCAGATTTCATAAAATAGTTTAAAGTGATGATTATACTAGAAAATTCAAAAATTAAAATTGATATTGATAATTGTACAAAATGTAAAGAATGCGTGAAAGATTGCGTAGCTAATTTATTTTCTTTCAACCAAGGTTTTTTGCGTTTAGATGATTCTTTTGAGGAAGTTTGCATAGAATGCGGACACTGTGAAGCCGTGTGTCCTGTAAATGCTATTCAACTAAAATTTCATGAGGAAGAAGAACTAGAACATAGTTCGATAAGAGAAGAATTCCCATCATATAATTCTTTTTTAAAACTGGTTTTAAATAGGAGATCTATCAGGCGATTTAAAGAAAAAGCAATTCCAAAAGATTTAATAGAAAAATTATTGAAGATCGGAAAATATTCACCAACTGGCAGCAATACTGAAAACATCAGCTATACTATAGTTCAAGAAAGAGCAATTGTAACTGCGATATCAAAACACATAACTAGTAAAGTGACTAAGTTAGTTAACGCGCTTGAGGATCAACAGGGCCGGAAATTATTAGAAAAAAGATTTACAGAAGATGAAATGAGACTCGCTGTTGAAAATCTTCCTAAATCAAAAAGAAAACTCGAAATGATCAAGCAAGGTATTGATTTTTGGTGTTGGAATGGGGAGTTAATTATTATTCATGGAGACAAAACTGTAGGAGGGATTCCTTCAAATACCGCTTTAGCAGCAGCTAATATCATGCTCGCTGCTGAAATTTTAGGGTTAGGAGCTTGTTCATTAGGATATTTGACCTATTTTATAAACGAATCGCAAACAATTAGAGAATTACTCAAGATTCCTAATAACCATATCGTAGGGTATTCCTTAACAATGGGGTATCCAGATGTAAAGTATAAACGAATCCCAGCTCGAAAACCCTTAAGAGTTCAATGGATCTAAAGTTTTTTCTTTTTTGTTTATTACTATATGCATCAATTAGAGGAAATTTTTACATTAACCTTTTTATATCAAATAATCTAAATCAAATGGATATTGAAGGTTTTATTTACCTTTTTAGAGAATAATCATTCAAAATAGACCCTACAATTTGTTTCCATGTAATAATTGCATATAAATTTAAATTAAGTGAGATCCTACTATTTCCTAGATTTTAATATAAAAAAAAAATCTCAAAAATTAGAGGTTAAATCTTATGAGTGAAGAATTAAGCGATGAATTATATTGGAAAAAAACAATAAAGAACCATTTGACGGCATTTATTGTAGTAATTATAGCTGGAGCTATCGCCTTTATAGGAGCACTAGTCGTAGTAATTTGGTTTATTGAAACATCTCCGATTGGAGCGCAGGGTATGGCATTAATTGGTGATTTTAGCCTGGATTGGATTGTTGGATTTTATATACTAATAATTCTATTTGAGTTATTATTTGTGGGGATACCAGCAGGTTTATTTTTTGGCGTGGGAGGCTACATCTGGTGGAAAAGATTACCAGATGAAGAGAAAGCCGAGTTTAAAGCCAGGGAGAAGAAGAATAAGCATAGAAAGAGAAATGCGGGCGGTGGTGGTGGTGGTGGGGCCTTAATGTTTATAGCATATTGCAT
>JAHLWJ010000400.1 GCA_019057975.1 Promethearchaeota archaeon
AGCAAGAGTAGTCGTACAAAATAGACATAACGCTGCAAAAACGTGGTGGACGCATTTAAAAATGCCTGACCTTACCGTTGAAGAAGTTCTAGACACTCCTTACATATCCTTCCCATTAAGGTATGGTATGGTCTGTCCTGCTTCAGATGGAGCATGTGCCATGCTATTTACAACAGAAGAAAAAGCGAAAGATATGTGCGAAATTCCTGTTTATGTCAATGGAGTAGCTTCCGTAGCTAATGAAACTGCAGTTCTTGGATACGATGGGAGTGGTTCGGGGCAGATTGATCCATCAGATCAAATAGGTGCTATGAAATCATCTGAATTGGCTTACTATCAAGCAGGTATTTCTTTCCCAAGAAAGGAAATTGATTACGCTGAAGTTTATTCGCCATTCCCTAATCAAGAACTTATGTGGGTTGAAAAACTCGGTTTATTTGAAGAAACTACTGCTCCTAAAGCGTATGAAGCTGGAGTTACTTCGTTAAAGGGAGAGCTCCCAATAAATTGCTCTGGAGGTGTTAATGCGACTAATGCAATTGGAGCATCTGCGATGGAAAGACCCGCAGAAGCAGCTCTCCAAATAATGGGCAAAGCAGATAATCAAGTTCCAAAGACGGTACATACTTCAATAGGGCACGGTTGGGGCGGTTCGTTAAACTTATGTACTTTAATGGTGATGAGTGATCAGCAAAGAAGGAAATTTAAATAAATAAATTGGAGCTATTCAACATCAAAGCTTTCTTTTTCTTTTTTCTTAGAAATCAAGCTATTTTTAATTATTTTAATATTGTGATTATAGTAATTTTTTTTTCTAAAAAATTAAATTCTGATGCAATTTAGGATTTTTCTTTAAATAGATCTATAAGAAATATCTAGTAAGAAAAATTTTTAACTTTATTTTGATTGATTATGGAATATTATAATAATGATCCTTATTTTGAGGAAGAATTGGAACAATTCAATGATTGGTATAAAATTGAGGGTATAAATAGAATTAAAGAACTTTCACGCCAGCTGCGAACATTGTTTAAATATAAATCAGAAGTGATTAAATTTAGGTATCAGTCAACTTTGTCTCCTACTGTAAACTATACAAGCCCTATATTTTTTACTCTAAACCAAAAAATTGAAACATCAACTCTCGAATTCATAAAATTACTTAAAAAAATTAAAGAGAGCGCACAGACACTTGAACAAGGGATATTAAATCTTTTTCTCAATAACACTACGCTACTAAAAAAGCTTTCAAAAATATCTAATCTACTGTTCATATTGATCCATAAATTTTCAGAAGATAATCTTCATAGACAGCCAAATTTCCTAAAATTTATCATAAAGTTGACAAATTATTTATGCTTGGTAAAAAAGTGCCTATACACGCAATTCAGCGAATTTTTTGAAGAGCTACGGAAAAATTATAAAAATTTAGAAGAAGAACTCACGCAATTATTTCCTAATCAAGTACCATTTGAAGAAGTTATAAAAGAAAAAATCCTTGAGGAGCATTTAATGTCATGAAAACATATAGTAATGTTTCAAGAAAAACTGTTGGAGAAGATCGAATTGCAATTTGTCCAATATTCGGATGTGTATCAATTAAACGAGTTAAGCCTCTTAAATTTAGGTTCCTAGGTTTTGGGAAGTATCCTAAATGTAGGAAACATCACATCCCTTTAGTCTATGTTGATGAAAGGATCGGTGATTTCGTGGATGCAGCCTTAGCGTGTTTTTTTGATAAAGCAGGACTCCCTCCAAATGATTTACTTGAATGTGTAAAATCACAAGTCCCCGATGAGATTACCTCGTTTGTAGAAGGATGGGTGTATTGTATCACGGTTGGAAGGGGAGCACCCATAGTCTCACGTTATATGGATACAATTTCGAATACTTATCTTAAACAATTAACTAAGAAACAGATTAAAGCAATTAAAAGAGGAGGAACTTCCAAGCCAAATCTCGTGAATAAGGCAATTAAAAGTGGAATAGATGAAATTACATTCCAGTATACGAGGGTTCTTAAGCATTTGAGGGCTCATTCTGAGATCCTCACCGATCATCAAAAACTTCAAGCACTGTCTAAAAGCCTCCAAAATTATCTGAAGGAGTGGCAAAAGAACATAATAGAAAATAATAAGATCATTAAATCTCCAGAAAATAGGCAAGAAATGGTTTTAGAAGAAATCAAGAATAACTATGATCAAATCCTAAACATCGGAACATGTCGTTGTCTTATTGGACTGGATCCTGAAAGTAAAGAAATTAAGAAAGCAAAATTGACTGCATTTGACAGATTTTCTGCTTATTATGAATTTTACACTGAAGGATTAGCTACAAAGTTTACAAAATTAGATATTGAGAAAATATGCTCAGAGAACAAGTCAGTTATTAAAGTGCTGAAATCTAAGGACTCATCAAAAGAACTTAATTATTATGATAAAAAAGCAGGTACTAGTTCAGGTAAATTGGAAGCAATAAAAGACTTTCTTAAAAGAATTAATTGGCAAGTAATTTCTAACAATTGGACAATCCAGGTAAAAGGGCAGGGAAGCGTTACTTTAAATCCCTATAAATCCTGTTCAACTCAAAATCCACTTTATAAGCATAAAAAATGGTTAGAGTGGATTTATTTGAATGAAGATTTAAATTTAAGTGATCGCACGATCACAAAAATATGTGGATTGAAAAATCATAAATCTATACGGTATTGGCGTAATAAATTTAATATTCAAACGAAGGAAGAGAGTGGATTTTACTTTAATCCAGATGGATATATTGACCTATATATGCCTAAAACTTATAAACACCCGGAATTAAATCCATTCGGAAAAAAACGAATACAACGAAGGGAACATATTATTAAAATGGAGGTTCATCTAATGAGCTCTTCTACTTCAAGAGAATTAGATCTTCACCCTTATTTAATTGGAGATGACAATGGGATGTATTACATAAAGACTGGATGCATTGTCCATCATATTAACTATAGAAAACGAGATAATTATATAGATAATTTATGGCTTTATTCAAGTAATTCTGAACATAATGATACTAATATTAATCCATGTTTAAGCGGATTAATTAAATTGGGTCAAATTTTATTTTCTAAAAGCAACAATAAATATATTTTGAATTCAAATTTTGATTATAGGAATTTGGAGAGCGAGCAAATAAAAGAAATTATAAAACCAGTTGAGTTTTTTCGATATGACAATATTCAAATAGTAAGAGACGAAATCAAAAAGATGGATTGGTCAGATTTGAAATGGTCTATTGTTATTCAAGTTAACAAACTTTCGACTCAAAAAATATACTTAAATCCTTATAAAGATTGTTCAGAAGAAAATCCTCTCTATAAACATAAAGGTTGGGTGGAAAGAATTATTACTGATTCAAGATTTAATTTAACAGATCCAAGATTAGCAGAATTTTGTAGAATTTCGGAAAGTACGGCATTTCGTTGGCGTAGCAAGATACATAAAATTTCAGTGGAAAGTTGGGGTTTTAAAAGATACTTACATAAGCAGAAAAATCGAAATCAAATTTGGACAAAAGTTCCAAAAAATTATAGAAATCCCTTTACACTAAAAAAAGTAGGTTTTAATTATATGTTAGAACATCGCTATATATTAGAAAAAGAGATGACACAACAACCAGAAAAGCATAAAATATATCTTGCTAATCGTAAGTATTTAAAACCTGAATGTAGGGTTCAGCATATCAATCTCGATTCATTGGATAATCGAATACAAAATCTTCATCCTTGTGGAAATCAATCTGAACATGAACAGATACATTCTTCTTTATTTAAACTCATTGATAATCTCTTAAAGAAGGAATTATTGATTTTTAATGATGGAAGATATCTTTTAAATTACTAGAAGAATATTATTATTCAAGATTATAAAAACTTATATTTAAGAATATGTCAAAACTAACGCAAAGAAAATCTCTCGATTACATTAAAAAAGACTATGTGAGAACACGAACAATGCCAGCTAATTGGTATTTGGCGAGTTATAAATTTAAATTCAACATCTCTCATGCCAGTCATTTTTTAAAAAAATTGAAAGAAAAAAAGTTAGTAGGAAACCAATGTTCTGGCTGTAACAGAGTTTTCTTCCCTCCAAGATTGGTTTGTGGGAAATGTTTAGTAAAACCAGATCAATGGGTTGATTTACGAGAAACTGGGAGAGTTGCAACTTTTGCTATCGTTTACCTTAAAAATCCTGAAACTGGAGAAGTTGAAGAAAAGCCTACGGTACTAGTGCAGCAAGATGGAGCTGATACAGCCATTATTGCCCAATTAAATCCAGAAATCGATTTTAAAGAAACTTACGTAGGAATGCCTGTAAAGGTTCATTGGGCAGAAAATAGAACTGGTGGATTAATGGATATTGAATACTACGACGTTTTAGAAGACGACGCTGAGGATTTAAATAAATCAATAGAATAAGCATTAGCACCCTTAAACATTTTTTTTA